>NZ_JBHWEB010000017.1:0-9019 GCF_042734395.1 Amycolatopsis sp. NPDC059657
TGTTTCCTTCGCAAGAACAATCATCCCAAGTCAGAGGGCATCTGCGCGTCCACGACACGATCAACTCACCAAGATCCTCGGCGGATCCAGGCTCAGGGTTACAAACGCCACTCTTGTCACGTCCAGCCAGGCTCCACACGCCCAGGCTGACCGGTTTGCCCCAATATGCCCGAACCAAAACGAGCCTGAGCGTTGTGAACGGGGCGTTCACAACGCTCAAGGTTGCAAACGCCCCGTTCACCACAAAAACACCGACCAAAGCCAGCCAAGAACCGACCTAAACCCCCAGGTCAGGCAGAGCAGACCCCTGCACAGCCTCGATATCCAGCTCGATCTTCACGTTCGTCCCGATAGCCGCCACCCCGGCCCGGATGATCGCGTTGTAGTTGATCGCGAAGTCGTTCCGGTGCAGCTGCGTCTCGGCGTGGAAGGCGGCGCGCACCCCACCCCACGGGTCGGCCGAGTAGCCGCCATACCGCAGGTCCAGGTCGATCGATCGTTCTTCCCCATGCAGCCGCAAAAGCCCCGACAGCGTCCACGAATCACTGCCACGCTGACGCAGGCCGGTGCTGTCGAAGACGATCGTCGGGAACCGGTCGACGTCCAGGAAATCGGGCGAGCGCAGGTGGTCGTCGCGCATCTTGATGCCGGTGTCGATCGCCGCCGCGGTGATCTCCGCGTGTACCGAGGACTGCTCGACCGGCCTGCCGACCATGATCGTGCCGGTCAGCTCGGGGAAGCGGGCCTTGATGCTCGCGATCCCCAGGTGCCGCGCGGTCGCCACCACCGACGAGTGTGCCGGGTCGATCGTCCACGGGCCGGGCGGCGGGAGCTCCAAGGCGCCTTCGACCGGCACCAGCGAGATGTGGCCGATCGAGCCCGTCCCGTCCGAGCCGATCTGCGCCGTCTTCGCGACCGGGTTGTAGCCGGACGACGTGATCACCGCCGTGTACATGCCGGACGGCAGCGCGGGGGTGACCACCGAACCTTGCGAGTTGGCCACTACCCGCGCCACCTGCTGTCCGGACATGTCCGTCACGGTCAGCACGGCGTGTTCGACCGCCCAGCCTTCAGCCGTGCGGATCTGCCCGGACAGCCCCGTCATGAGAGCAACTCGTCGAAGGCCTGGTCGTAGCCGAGCCGGACGTCGTGCTGGGCCTCGGCGCCAGCCGCCAGGGTGACCTCGCTGGTCGCGGGCGGGTAGCCGCTGGCGACGACCGTGTACTTGCCCTCGGGCAGGTCGGTCAGCAGATACTTGCCCTCGTCGTCGGTCCTGGCGACCGCGGCCACGTTGCCTGCCTTGTCGAGCACGGTGATCCGCGCGTCGGGCACGATCCGGCCGTCCTCGGTCGTCGCCGTGCCCGCCAGCCGGACCGCGCCGGTCAGTTCGATGTCGTGCGCGATCGTGCCGCTGTCGGGCACCGTGAGCGTCAGCGCGACCGGCCGGAACTGCTCGCCGCTCGCCACCAGCGTGTAGTGCCCCGCGCCGATGCCCTGGAACGTGAACGCCCCGTCGGCCAGCGTGATGAACGCGCCGCTCACGTCACCACGGTCGTCGGTCAGGGTGACCGTCGCGTTAGCCACCGGCGAGCCTTCGCCTGCCTTGCGGACGACGCCGGTGACGCCACCCGAGCCGGTCAGCGTGATGTCCAGCTTCGCCGGGCCGTTGCCGACGACCACGCTCGACGCCTGCGGCTGGTGCCCCGGCGCTGACACGATCAGCACGTAGGTGCCGTTGAGCGGGGTGGTCACCGAGTAACTGCCGTCGGCGGCGCCGGTGCCACGCGCGACCTGGCGGCCACGCTGGTCGATCAACGTCAGCGCCGCGCCCGTGACATGCGTGCCGTCCTGCCGCCGGATGTGCCCGGTGACCGGCTGCCCGCCGCCGGAGTCGGAGCTGAGCTCGGCCGCGGGCAAGGTCAGCGCGCCCGTGTCCGGCTTGTATTCGCCGTGCCCGTTCTCGCTGGCGATGGCGTGCTTCCCGGCGCCGACGAGCGCAGGCTCGCGGACCTCTTCCACGGCCGGTTCGGCCGGAGCCTCTTCCTCGAACAGCGACTCGGCGCCTTCCATGGCGGCGGCGGGCGCCGGGCCGTCGACGAGCGGGATCTCTTTCATGAACAGCAACACGACCGTGGCCAGCAAGGCCACACCCGAAGCCACCATGAAGACGGTCGTGATCGAGTCGGTGAACCCGGTCAGGATCGGGATGCGCAGCTCGGGCGGCAACGCCTGGATCTTGGACGTGTCGGCCTGGAGGTCACCGAGCCCGTTGCCCATGCCTTCGGGCAGCTTGCCGCCGAACGCCTTCGAGATGTTGCCAGGCAGCGTGTTGAACAGAATCGTCAGGAACACCGCGACACCCGCGGTGCCGCCGATCTGGCGGAAGAAGGTCGCCGACGCGGTCGAGACGCCCATGTCGCGACGCGGTCCCGCGTTCTGCACGGCGATGATCAGCGTCTGCATACAGCCACCGAGGCCGAACCCGATGATCGCGGCGAAGGTGAGCGGCATCCACAGCTTGCTGTCGTACTCGACCTGCGAGAACAGGAACGTGCCGACGGCGATCAGCAGCGTGCCGAGCACCGGGATGAACTTGTACCGCCCGGTGCGGCCGGTGATCTGGCCGGAGATGACCGAGCCGGACATGATGCCCAGCATCAGCGGCAGCATCAGCAGACCGGACTGGGTCGGCGTGTAGCCCTGAACGACCTGCATGTACTGCGGGATCATGGTGATCGCGCCGAACATCGCCACACCGACGATGACACCGCCGACGATCGCGACGCTGAACGTCGAGTTCTTGAACAGGCGCAAGGGAATGAGCGCCTCGTCCTTCATCGCCTTCTCGATGAGGATGAACGCGATGATGCCGACGACGCCGATTCCGTAGCAGATAAGGGAGTTACGCGAGTCCCAGCCCCATTTGTTGCCCTGCTCGGCGACGACCAGCAACGGCACGACGGCGACGGTCAGCGAGATCGCGCCCCACCAGTCGATGCGGTGATCGTGGCGCGCGTGCGGGACGTTGAGCACGAACGAGACCACGACCAGCGCGATGATGCCGATCGGCACGTTGATCAGGAACACCCAGCGCCAGCCCGCGATCCCGCCGAGCCTGTCGAACCCGGCGAAGAAGCCGCCGAGCAGCGGGCCGAGCACGGTCGACGTGCCGAACACCGCGAGGAAGTAACCCTGGTACTTGGACCGTTCCCGCGCCGGGACGATGTCGCCCATGATGGTGAAGGCGAGCGACATCAGGCCGCCCGCGCCGATGCCCTGCACCGCGCGGAAGGCGGCGAGCTGGTACATCGACTGCGCGAACGTCGAGGCGATCGAGCCGACCACGAAGATCGAGATCGCGGCCAGATAGAACGGCTTGCGCCCGTAGATGTCGGACAGCTTGCCGTAGATCGGCGTCGCGATCGTGGACGTGATCAGGTACGCGGTGGTCGCCCAGGCCTGCAGGTCGAAGCCGTGCAGGTCGTTGGCGATCTTGACGATCGAGGTGCCGACGATCGTCTGGTCGAGCGCCGCGAGGAACATGCCCATCATCAGCCCGGACAGGATCGTGACGATCTGCCGGTGACTGAGCTTGGGCGCCTCGGCGGCTGGTGGTGCGACGGCGGAACTCATGCGGTGGCCCCCTTGGCCTGGGGTTGGTCCGCAAGCTGCGGAGCGTGTTTTTCGATGCCGGAGTTGAGACGGCCGAACAGGGAATTCAGGGTCTGGCGGTCCTCTTCGGACCAGTCGTGCAGCACTTCGGCCAGCCATTCGTTGCGCACCTTGCGGTTCTCCTCGAACACCCGGTGCCCCTCGGCGGTCGGCGCGAGCAGGCAGGCGCGGCCGTCCTCGGGATCGGCCTGGCGCTCGACCAGTCCATGCTGGACCAGCGAGCTGCTCTGGCGGCTGATCGTGGAGATCTCGGAGTGCAAGGACTCGGCGAGCCTGCTGGTGCGCTGCGGGCCCTCGTGGATGAGCGTGAACAGGATCGCGTAAGCGGCCCGCTCGACGCCGTCCGGTCCCTGCTTGGCCACCTGCGACTTCGCCCGGTTGATGAGCCGGACAAAGCGGACGAGCTCGTAACCCAGCTCATCGGCGAGGTCGAGCTCGGCTTTGGTCGTGTCCATGGGTTCCCTGCTTATTTGGCGGCTGCAACTAGTTGCCTCAAGCAAGGATGTGCCCGTGCGGTTGGTTGCGCAAGTCAAATAACTGACTGTGTGTCAGACGACACCATAGTTAGCCGGTACAAGTATCGGCACCTGGGTTTTTTGACCGGTTTGTTCACCCGTGATAGTGACTTGTAGTGCCCGATAGGCTGGTATTTCCGGGGTTCGGTGGATCAAGCCAGGGACGGGGAGCAGGCGGTGGCTGTGTCGAGGTCGCTGTGCTTTCCGCAGCGGTCGCCGTCCGGGACCCGGCGGCATCCGAGGCCGGTTCGCTGGTCCTCCAGGCTGCTGCTGCGCGGGAATTCGAGGACCGTGTCGAGGGTTGACCGCACTATGACCGACGACACAGCGCTCCGCAGGCTCTTCGGCGAGGTCCAGCTCGGCGTGCTCGCGACCCTCAAGCGTGATGGCAGGCCGCAGCTCTCCAACGTCACGCACCTCTACGACGCCGACGCGGGATCGATCCTCGTCTCCATCACGGAGCCGCGCGCCAAGACCAAGAACCTCCGCCGCGACCCGCGTGCCAGCTACCACGTGACGCTGCCGGACGGCTGGTCCTACGCGGTCGCCGAGGGCACCGCCGAGCTCACGGACGTCGCGAAAGACCCTCATGACGCCACGGTCGATGCACTCGTGGACCTGTACCGCCGCATCAAGGGCGAGCACCCGGACTGGGACGAGTACCGCGCCGCGATGGTGTCCGACGAGCGCGTGCTGCTGACTATTCGGATCGAGCGGGTGTACGGGACGACGAGGTAGCCCAGTCCAAGACGCGGCCGTCGGTGTCGTCGTCCAGCGTCACGCCGAGCATCGCCGAGAGGCTCGACCCGAAGTCCACGACGTCCATGTCCGGCAGTGCGGTGCCCGGCGTGAAGCCGGGCCCGCTCGCCAGCAGCAGGCCGCCTGGCCGGTGGTCGCCGGTGCGCCAATGCGTGTCCGGGCCATGGACGACGCCGGTCTTCGCTGACCAGACCGTCTCGATCGGACCGCTGCGGCCCCAGTCGATCAGCAGGTCGGGCAAGGAATCGTCGGCTTCGCGGTCGTAGTGGTCGGAAGTGCGCGAGACCGCGCGGACCACCGGCTCGCCCGTCTCGACGTTGACCAGCGCGAGCAGGTCTTCGGTCAGCTGGTCGCACACCGCGTCGTAGTCGGTGGGCTTGACGACCCCGGAAGGCTCGCGGCCTTCGAGGTTGATCCGCACTCCGCCGAACACGAAGTTGTTGGGAGACAAGAAGTATCGCTGACGGGCACGCTGCTCGGGCGTCGCCCAGTTCGGCACCGCCGGCAGCGGGTTCCGCGCCAGCCGCCGCCGAAGAAACGGCAGCACGCCCGACGCCAGCGTCGGCATATCCGACACCTTCCGCTTGGCGAACTGCTTCAGCGAAGACCCGCGGAAGCCATCGGTAGCGGACTGGTCGAGCAGCCGCAGCAGCTCGTGCAGCAGATGACTGCCCTCGTAGCGCGGGCCCATGCCATGGCTGAGCAGCACGAACACCGTCGTGTCCTGTTCGACCAGCGCCAGGTGCTCGCCGATCGCGGCGTCGAGCTCCCGGTAGACCGACCGGATCGGATCCAGCTCCTTGCCCAAGGCCGCGACATAGGAGCGGTGTCCGGGGTCGTGCAGATGCCACTGCTGGTGGCCGATGCTGTGCGATTCCCCGTAGACCGTAAGGAAAAGGTCCCAGTCACTCTTCGCGAGCAGTTGCGTCGACACCTGCGTCTTCAGCCCGATGCCGTCGACGAGACCATGCGTCAGGGCGCGTTCCTCGGCGGCCGTGCGGTGATCGCCGTCGCGGTGCAGGTAGTCGTCCGGTGCCCAGTCGCGGACGAGCTGCGGCTCGGCGGTCAGGATCGGGGTCAGGCCGATCTCGGTCTCGATCTCCTTCGCCAGCGCCGGCGGCGAGGTGTGGAAGCCGAAATGCCGGTCGTGGCAAGCGTATTCGCAGACCATCACGCCGTTCAACGGTTTCGCCTTCGAATGCGGCACATCCAGCACGGCGACGCGCTTGCCCGCCGCCGACAACGTCTCCCAGAACGGGGTGCCGCGGATTTCCAGCGGACTGGTCAGCCTGCGCTCGTAGGTCTTGGTGTCGACCTCTTCCCAGCAGTGGAACCCGGTCCGCGCGGCCGTGCGCGCGGTGAAGAAGCTGCTCCACAGCGAACCGACGAACAGCCCGTACGGGTTGCGCGTGGTGGCCGACGCGCTCTCTTCGAGCAACCGCGCCAGCGTGGGCACCTCACCGTCCGCGGCCATGGCGCGGATGGTGCCGGGGTCGCAGGCATCCAGTGCGACGACGAGGATCTTGGTCATTGTGCGTGCTTCCGACGGACCTTGGCGAAGTCCGCGTCATAGGTCGGCCCGTTGGACAGGCGGTCCGGCGCGTCCGTCGAGTAGAAGCACGCGATCGCCGGGATGAGCATCGGTTCGCGGTCGGTGGTCAGCGCGCAGAACAGGTCCCAGTCACCCATTTCGCGCAGTGACTCGTCGAAGCGCGCGGCCGGGAGCCCGGCGCGGTGGCCGACGGCGCTGATGTCGGCCAGGTTCTCCTTGAGCAGTACCTCGCGGCTGTACGGGCGCAGCATCAGCTTGGGCAGGCTGCCACCGGCGCCGCGATGCACGCGTTCGATGTCGTCGATGACGAAGCCGCCGTAAGCCGTTTCGACCTCGGGATGCTTGCCGAATGCCCAGGCCAGCGCCTTGAGCCAGAGCGCGTGCATGGTGTTGTCGTCGTCGAGGTAGGCGATGACCTCGCCGGTCGCCACATCGAGTCCCGCGTTGCGCGCCGCGCAGACACCGCCGTGCTCGGTGCGGATCGCCCGGACCCTCGGATCGTCGAAACCCGCGATGACCTCGGGGGTTTCGTCGGAGCTGGCGTCGTCGACGAGCACCAGTTCCAGGTTCGGATACGCCTGCGTGAGCACGGAAGCGACCGCGCGCGGCAGCAGTCCGGCGCGGTTGTGGGTCGGCATGATGACCGAGATCTTGGGACCCGTGGTCAGCTCGAGCTGGCCGAGCCACTGGGTGAACACGTGCACGGACTCCGCGCTCTCCAGCTCACCGGCGCGGATGTGCAGGCCTTCCAACGCGGTCGTGTGCCCGTCGAGCCAGTCGTTGTTGTGCCGCATGGCCTCTTTGAGCGGCTCGAGCGCGCCGAGCCGCTCGTTGATGCCGGTGAACTCCTTGCCGTGATCCACCAGCGCGCGGCCGTGATCCTCCAGCCAGCGCGTCATGTGC
Source organism: Amycolatopsis sp. NPDC059657 (assembly GCF_042734395.1). Classification (NCBI taxonomy): domain Bacteria; kingdom Bacillati; phylum Actinomycetota; class Actinomycetes; order Pseudonocardiales; family Pseudonocardiaceae; genus Amycolatopsis; species Amycolatopsis sp. NPDC059657. The sequence goes on from NZ_JBHWEB010000017.1 coordinate 7,402, forward strand.
TCGAGGGCCTTGCCCTGCTCTTCGACGACGGTGCGCAGCCTGGCCAGCTCTTCGGCCATTGCCTGGTGATCCACCCGGGCGACGATAGCCGATGGAGTTACCGTTGACGCATGAGCAACGACGCCCTCGTCACTCGCCTGCGTGAGGAGCTCGGCACCGCAGCCGTGCTCACCGACGCCGATGTCACGGACAGTTACGCGCGCGACATGATGCCGCTCGCGCCCGTCGGAAAACCGCTGGCAGTGGTGTTGCCTGTCGATGTCGAGGGTGTGCAGGCGACTGTCCGTGCCTGCGCCGAGGCGGGCGTGCCGATCGTGCCGCGCGGCGCGGGCAGTGGCCTTTCCGGCGCCGCGAACGCCATCGACGGCTGCGTGATGCTCGTGCTGACCAAGCTCGACCAGATCGTCGAAATCGACGCGGGCAACCGGCTCGCGGTCGTCCAGCCGGGCGTGGTGAACCTCGATTTCCGCAACGCCGTTGAAAAACACGGCCTGTTCTATCCGCCGGATCCCTCCAGCTACGACTGGTGCACCATCGGCGGCAACCTGTCCACCAACGCCGGTGGGCTCTGCTGCGTGAAGTACGGCGTGACCACGGATTCGGTGCTGGGACTGGAAGTCGTCCTCGCCGACGGCTCGCTCCTGAAGACCGGCCGACGCACGGTGAAGGGAGTCGCAGGCTACGACCTGGCGCGGCTTTTCGTTGGCAGCGAAGGAACTCTGGGCGTCATCACCCAGGCGACGGTCGCGCTGAAGCCGTTGCCCCAAGCGCCTTCCACGCTCGTCGCGGGCTTCAGCACCACCGAGGCCGCGGGTGAAGCGGTCGCCCGGGTCGTGCGTGAGGGCCTGGTGCCGTCGCTGCTGGAGATCATGGACGCGACGTCGATCAAGGCCGCCGAGACGTATCTCAAGACCGACCTCGGCGCGGGCTCCGACTGCCAGGCCTTGCTGCTCGCCCAATCCGATTCCGGCGGCGAGGTCGCGCGCGGCGAACTCGCCGCGCTGGAACAGATCTGCGTCGATTGCGGTGCCACGCTCGCCTACTCGACCGACGACATCGCCGAGGGCACCATGCTCCTGCAGGCGCGCCGCATCGTGTTGACCGCGCTGGAGATGTACGGCGTCTGGCTCACCGATGACGTCTGTGTCCCGCGCACACGCATCGCCGAACTGATCGCCGGATGCCAGCGGGTGAGCGAAAAAGTCAACCTGCGCATCGCGGTGGTCGGCCACGCCGGCGACGGGAACATGCACCCGACGATCGTGTACTCGCCGGACTCCGAGGACGAGTTCGCCCGCGCCCAGCAGGCGTTCGACGAGATTCTGGAGATCGGGCTTTCGCTGGGCGGCACGGTCACGGGCGAGCACGGCATCGGCAAGATCAAGCGCGAGTGGCTCGCGCGAGAGATCGGGCCGGTCGGGCTGAAGGTGCACCGGCAGATCAAGCAAGCACTCGACCCAGGCAACCTCTTCAACCCGGGCTCGATGTTTTCGCTGTAAAGGACTCGTGAGCGTTGGGGGGGGGGGGGGGGGGGCCCCCCCCCCCACCCCCCCCAATATTTGTTGGGGGGGGGCGCCCCCCCCCCCCCCCGGGGGGGTGGTGTTGTTGGGGTTAGACG
>NZ_JBHWEB010000017.1:9029-30305 GCF_042734395.1 Amycolatopsis sp. NPDC059657
TTTTTTTTTTGTTCTCCTCTCGCGCGGGGGTGGTGGGGGGGCCCCCCCCCCCCCCGCCCGCAACGCTCACGACCCGATTTTGGTGAGGGAGGCCCTCGCCCCTCGCACAGCCTGGTGTGTGGGAAGTAGGTCGTTCAACGCCCCAAAACCCACTCGCCAACCACACAAACGCCACGTTCACCACTCTGACCGCAGCACCCCCGTTCGTGCCGTGCCCGGCACACCCACGCCAGGGGTGGGTCGTCAAAACGCCGGTTCTATTGAGGGGAAAGTCAACGCACCGGCCTTCGATTCCGCGGCCAGGGCAGATGAGGGCCTAGCCTTCACCACGCAGAGCGTGGTGAAGGCTCCCTTCACCACACCGATTTGTGTGAGTTCTGGGGCGGGGCTGGACGGGATGAACGGGGTGTTTGCGTCGCTCGCTCAGCGTTGTGGCGTTCATTCCTTCAGTCGCCCTTCCGCTCACGAGTCCTTTAACCCTCGATGCGGGGGATGCGCTGTGTGACCTCGGCGTCGGCCTCGGGGTGCGCCTTCTTCTCGCGGCGCGCCTTGAGCCACTCGAGCCCGATCGGGACCACGGAGACGAGGACGATCAGGATGAAGATCGCGTCCACGTTGTTCTTGATGAACTCGATGTCACCCAGCAGGTAGCCGAGCACCGTGATGCCCGCGGCCCACAGGATGCCGCCGATGACCGTGTACGTGAAGTAGCGCTTCGGGTCCATCCGGCCGATGCCGGCGATCCAGGTGATGAACGTGCGCACGAACGGCACGAACCGCGCGAGCACGACGGCCTTCGGGCCGTGCTTCTCGAGGAACGCGTGCGTCTTGTCGACGTACTCCTGCTTGAAGAACTTCGAGTCCGGGCGCTTGAACAGCGCGGGGCCCGCCTTGTAGCCGATGAAGTACCCGGTCACGTTGCCCAGCAGCGCGGCGATCGTCACCAGCACGCAGACCAGCCAGAGCGGCGCCTTGATGGTGTCGTTCGCGATGAACAGCCCCGCGGTGAACAGCAGGGAGTCACCGGGCAGCACCGGGAAGACGCTGCTCTCGATGAAGATGATGAGGCACAGCACGGCGATGACCGTCGTGGTCAGGCCCGAAAGCAGGTGCTGCGGGTCGAGCCACGAGGGCAAGAGGGACATCTGGACCGTGGACTGCGCGAGGATCACGACAAAAACGGTACAGGGTCACCCTGAGTGCGGGCTTACAGCAGGGTGAGCAGCCCGACGACCGAGCCTGCGGCCAACCCCAGCAGCACCGCGAGCACCAGGATCCACACCACCGGCAACGGTGACTGCGTGGGCACCACCGGCTGCCGGACGGTCGGTGGCGTGACCTCTTCGGTCGACGAATCGAGGGCGGCCCGCTCACGTTCGAGCGAGTCCGCGCCGGTGCCCGACAGCAGCCCGTACTGCAGCGGGGGCATGCTGCCGGCCGTCGACTCGACCGGTGTGGTGGACGGCGCGAAGACGGCCTGCGCGCGCAGCGCGTCGGCCAGCAGCCGTTCCGGGTCCTTCCCCTCGCTCATGACCCCACGGTAGCTGTTCCGACCTCGGCGACCCACTCACCCTTGCGGAGGACCTTCGACGGCCGCAGTTCGTCGTCGAGCACGACGATGTCCGCGGCCAGCCCCGGCTTCAGCGCGCCGGTGCGGTCGGCGATGCCCAGCAGTTCGGCGGGCTTGCCCGAAGTCGCGCGCACCGCGCTGAGCAGGCCGAGTTTCGCGCCACGGACCAGGTTGCGGAACGCCGTGTCCATGGTCAGCGTGCTGCCGGCGAGCGAGCCGTTTTCGGCCAGCGTCGCGACGCCGCCGCTGACGTCGACCTCGAGGCGTCCGAGCCGGTAGCTGCCGTCGGCCGCGTCGGTCGCGGACATCGCGTCGGTGATCAGCACGGTCCGGCTCAGCCCTGCGTGCACCGCCGCGATGCGTAACACGGTCGGGTGAATGTGGACGAGGTCGCAGATCAGCTCGACCGTGATGCGCTCGTCGTCGAGCAGCGCGCCGATCGGGCCGGGTTCGCGGTGGTGCAGCGGGCGCATGCCGTTGAACAGATGCGTCGCGACGGTCGCGCCCGCGTCGATGGCAGGCCGGATCTGCTCTTCGACGCCGTCGGTGTGCCCGAGCGCGGCGATCACGCCGGACTCGGCGAGCTGGCGGACGGCCTTGACGCCACCCTGCAGCTCCGGCGCGAGGGTGACCATACGAACAGCGCCGCGGCCCTTGGCCAGCAGCGCGTTGATGGTCGCCGTGTCCGGTTCGAGTAGCGTGTCCGGGTCGTGTGCCCCGCAGCGCGCCTTCGAGATGAACGGGCCTTCGAGGTGGATACCGGCGATCTCGCCGTCCTCGTGCAGCTCGCGCAGCGCGGCTATCTGCTCGCAGAGCAGGCGGATCGGGTCCGACACCAGGCTCGCCATCATCGTGGTCGTGCCGTGCCGCCGATGCGCCCGCACCGCGGTCAGTATCTCCTCGGGATCCCCGCTGGAGAATGATCCGCCGCCACCGCCGTGGCAGTGCGTGTCGATGAAACCGGGCACGACCAGTGCCCCGCCCACGTCCACATGGTGCCCGTCGGGAGCTGTCCCGCTACCAATCTGCTTGATCAGCCCTCCGGAGACGGCAATCCAGCCATCGTCCAGTAGACGGTCCGGGCCTGCCACCCGGCCGCCCGTGATCACAAAGTCTCCGGCGCCCTTCACGCACCCCAGCATATATTGGTCTGGACCAGACATGGCAGATACAACTTTGCGGTTTGATACGGATCACCGGGTCAGTTGGAGGTCTGCATGGCCTTTTGCAGTGCTTCAAGCGCCCGGCTGGCGGTTGACTTCACGGTACCCTTCGAAATACCGGCGGCTTCCGAAATCTCGGCCTCGGACAGCCCGCCGTAGTAGCGGAGCACCAAAACCTCGCGCTGACGTGGGGGAAGCTTCGAAAGGGCGCTGACGACCGCCTGGTGTTCGGTGGACAGCATCGCGAGGCTTTCGGCCGATCGAGCGTTCACCGCGTGTGGTGGGACGTACTCGCGAGCGGTCTTGCGGCGGCGCAGCACGCTGCGTGACCCGTTGACCACGGCGGTGCGCAGATAGCCGATCGCGGCGGCCGCGTCACGCAGATTGCCCCAGTTGCGGTGCAAGCCGGTAAACGCTTCCTGTACGACGTCCTCCGCCGTCGCGGGCTCGTCGACGAGCAGGATCGCCAGGCGGACCAGGCGCATGCGGTGCTGGCGATAGAGGTCTTCCAGTGTTAGCGGCGCCGGGGCGGCTTCCCGTGCGGGTACCGGCCCGTCGATGATGCGAAGGTGTCCGAGTGTGGCTTCCACACTCCGCTCCGCGCTGCCCTCCAACATGTGCCCCGCCTGTCGTTGACCCTGGATATCCGCCCGCTCAGCCTATCGGGTCGCCCGGGTATTGCCACAGTTCAAATTGTGAGACGCCCAGCTCACGGGCTGGACGCGACTCGGTAGCGTCTCAACGTACCGCTAGCGCTGCCAAGGAGATGTGATGGCCTGGTTCTTCGTCGAAATCCGCTACGTGCAAGAGAAGTACGGCGATGTCCGGCCCCGGCACCGTGAATTCCTCACCAAGCTCGCCGCCGACGGCGTGGTGGCGGTCGCGGGCCCGCTCACCGACGGCACCGGTGGGGTGACGCTCTATCAGGCGGAGGACGAGACCGCGTTGCTGGAGATCATCAACCAGGACCCGTACTACCTCGAGGGCGCGGTGGCCGAGCGGACGATCCGCGGCTTCAACCCGGTGATCGGCGCCTGGGTCCCCGCGTGACCCTCGGCTGAAGCGGCGCTGTGGTGCGGTGCCGCACGGCGCCCCACCACAGGCCGCTGCCGTAGGCGAGATCGTCGATCCGGTGAAAGGCCACGTACCTGACCGGGTCGAGTTCCCCGCGATGCTGCCACCAATCGGCGACGCCTTCGGCCAGCGCGGCGACGGCGATCGCCCGCCGGATCCGGCGTGAGAAAAGCGCGCCTGCCAGTGCGAGCGGCCACCAATGCCTGGTCAACGCGCCCGCGGTCTGCCAGGCGGCGCCGGTCAGCGTCATCGCGTTGAGCCGCGCAGCCGTCTTCACCGGCTCGCGCACCATCTTGAGAGCGCGCGCCAGGCGTGCGGTGCTGACCGCGGTGATGACCGCCGCCAAGACCGTAGCCCAGCGCTTTTGGCTGGTCAGGAGCACGCAGACGGCCGCGGCCCACACTGGGAGATTGACCGGCGGGACCGTGCCAGGATGCCGCAGCGCCAGTTGCGCGGCGCCGGTTCCGTAGAACGCCTTCCGGCCGAGCCACGGGCCGAGCGTGTCGCGATGCTCGTGCGCGACGCGCGCGGCCGGGTCGTAGACGAGCCGGTGGCCGTCGGCGTGCAGGCGGCAGACGAGGTCGACGTCCTCGGCGACCCGCATCTCCTCGGCGAAACCTTCGCCGACCGCGGATACCCGGACGAGCATCGCCGCGCTCGGCACGTACGCGACCCGCGTCCTGGGGACGATGAGCGCCTCGTCCGGACCGAGATCGAGCGAGGATCTGGCATGTTCGTACCTGGTCAGCGCGTTTTCGCCGAATTTGCGCAAACCGATGATCCTGGGCGCCGCCAGCGCGACGCGTGGATCGTCGAAGTGCGCGAGCAGCGTCTCCAGCCAGCCCGGTTCGGGCACGACATCCGAGTCCAGGAACGCGACGATCTCGTGCCGCGCGGCCTTGAGGCCCGTGTTCCTGGCGGCCGCGGGCCCGCGGTTGGTCTCGTGGCGGAGTGCGCCGGGCACGGGGATCGACGACGCGTCGTCGACCACGATGACCTCGGAGTCCTCGGGCAGGTCGAGCGCGTCGAGCAGGCGTCGCAGCTCGGTGCAGCGATTGTGGACGGGGATGACCACGGAAACCGGGCGCGTGCTCGTGGCCTGGTTCTTCGGGTGCGCGGCGCCCGCGGCGAGCAGCTGATCGGCCAGTTTGGCCGTGGCCGGGTTCGTGACCGTGAGCTCGTTGTCCTTGAGCAGCTCACGGGCGGTTTTCGAGAGCCGCAGCAGTCGCGGGGGTGCGCCGCCGAGCAGGGTTTCGTCGTCGAGCCAGCGGACGCCGGCGTCGAGCCGGACGGTCCTCACGCGGTGAACCCGCCGTCGGTGTGCACGACCGTGCCGGTGATCGAGGACGCCGACGGCGAGCACAGGAACGCGATGACCTCGGCGATCTCCGCCGGATGCAGTATCCGGTCGATCAGCTGGTGCTGAGCGAACTCGCCGATGCTTTCGAGGCCGTAGAGGTCGGCCGAGGCGGCGAGCATGGGTGTGTCGGTGGAACCGGGCGAGACCGCGACGGCCGTGATTCCGGTGCCGCGCAGATCGGTCGCGAGCCCGCGGACGAGCCCGACGACGGCGTGCTTCGCGGCGTTGTAGGCGGCGAGCCGCCACAGTCCGCGATGCCCGGCGGCTGACGCGAGCGCGACGAACCGGCCGTGCCGTGGCTCTTCGCTGGTCAGCATCGCGGGGATGACCGCGCGGGCGAGGTTCGCGACACCGCGGACGCCGATGTCGAACAACGCGTCCCAGTCCTTGTCCTCGGTTTCCCACAACGGCTGGCCGCCCGCGATGATCGCGGCGGCGGCGATCGCGGCGTCGATCCGGCCGAACTCGTCGAGCGCGACATGGACCGCGCCGGTCAGCGCGTCGGCGTCGCGGACGTCGGCGACGACCCCTCGGACGTTGGGCCAGGCGTCCGCGAGCGCGAAAAGCTCGGCGCGCGTGGCGAGCGGATAGCCGACATGCGGGTCGTCGGCGCAGAGGTCGACGGCGACGACGTCCCAGCCGTCCTTGGCGAGCTTCTCGACGGTCGCGTGGCCGATACCGCGCGCCGCGCCGGTGACGATCGCGACGGTCATCGGAGCCGCCCGTGCGAGTCGGGCTGCCAGCGTTCGACCGCCGCACGCAGGCCGGTGACCAGCGCATTCAGCAGTTCGTGGCCATGCTCGGCGGTGGCCCCTGTCGGGTCGCCGAGCACGCCGTTCGGGCTGAGTTCGCGCAGTTTTCCTTTGCGCAGCGAGGGCATCAGGTCCTCGAGCGGCGCCGTGTTGCCAGGCGCCGCTTTGCCCATGTCGACCGTTTCCGGCGCGATGGCCAGCATCAGCGAGGTCTCGGTGTGCCCGGCGTGCGCGTCGCCTTCTGGTGGCGCACAAGCGAACCACGCCGTTTCGCGGTGCTCGTAGCGCAGCAACCGGATCGCCGAGACGAGCGCGGGCACATTGCCGCCGTGCGCGTTGACGAACACGAGCTTGTCCGCCCAGCGGCAGGCCGACCGGCCGAACTCGACCACCACGGTCCGGAGCGCGTCGTGCCCGATGGAAACCGTGCCGTCGAACTCCTCATGCTCACCGGACGATCCATAGGCGAGCGCGGGCGCGACCAGTTCGCCTGCTCCGGTGGCGACGGCGGTCGCGATACGGGTGTCGGTGTCGAACGGCAGATGCGGGCCGTGCTGCTCGCACGAGCCGGTCGGCACGAGCAAGGTCCCGCTCATTCCAGGTACCCGTGTTGCCGCAGGTAGGCGAGTAGTTCGGCGGCGCCGGCCTTGGCATCGGCGGGGTGGACGAGCCGCGGCGGGTCGTGCTCGGCGAGCGCGCCGGTCAGCGCGAGCAGCCGGGTGTGCGGCTCGGCGCCTTCCGGCGGCGGCACGCGCCGGGTACGCGGGCTGAAGCGTCGCGTGCTCTCGACGATTACCCGAATGTCTGGTGTGGACAGAGCTTTGTGGACGGTGATGGACGCCTTGCGCGCGGCGAGCAGGCCGGGCAGCGACGCGCGGCGCAGGCGTACGTCGGCAGGCTCGACCGAGCAGACCGCGGGCAGGCCGACCGCGAGGCGTTCCCGTCGGCCGCCATCGAGCCGGCGCTCTACCAGCAGCTTCCCGTCCCAGGCGACGGAGAGTGCGCCGAGTGCTTGGCGGGCGTTGAGCGCCGCGGCGAGGAACGCGGGGGTGGCGCCGGTACCGCGATCGGCCGAGTGATCGCCGCAGAGCACGAGATCCGGGGCCGGGATCGCGTCGGCCAGCGCCCTGGCGACGCGGGAACCGTCGTCGGTCTCGTCCTCGGTGAGGTCGACGCGCAGCGCGTCGCCGATGCCCGCCGCGAGCGCGGTGCGGAGCACGGCTTCGGCAGGCTCAGGGCCCGCGGTGACGGCCAGCGTCTGGGCGTCGAGCTGCTCGGCGAGCCGCAGCGCGTGCTCGAGCGCGCATTCGTCGGCGGCGCCGAGCCCGCTGGTCAGCGCCTCGATCCAGCGCAGAGCGACCACGATCAGCACGGCTCACCCCTTCCGGAAGGTGACGCCGTCGCCACCGTCGGGGTAGGTCCAGCTGATCGCGCCCTGCTTGTTGCACAGCAGATAGCAGGTGCCGCACTCGAAGCACTGCTCGTAGTTGAACAGGATGCCGCCGTCGGTGGTGGGCACGAACAGGTTCGCCGGGCACGCGTGCACGCACTCGCGGGTGGTGCAGGAGTTGCAGATCTCGGAGTCGACCTCGATGTGCGCGCGCTGCGAGACCTGGAAGTCCACTGTGGACATTCGGTCCTCGAAGGAGATCTCTGGGTAGTCCATCGGCCCGCCTATCCGTACGCCCGGAACCCGGCGACCGCGTCCTTGACCAGGTCGCGTAGCCGGATGCCGTGTTGTTTCGCGCCGCGCCGGAAGAGCTTGCGCAGACCTGGCTTTGGCTCTGGGTTGGTGACCTGGAACAGGTTCTCGACCAGATCACAGATCATCGCCGGGTACTTGTTCTGCACGCGGTCGCCGAGCAGCAGTTCCGGCGCGCCCTTGAGCTTGCGGTGGTCGGCGAGCACGAACGACTCGTGCAGCATGCGCTCGTACTCCGACAGGTCGGTCGTGTTCTTGGCCAGCGCGTTCGCCGCCGCCCGGCCCGCGTACATGCCGGAGCCGATGGCGAAGTTGACGCCCTCCAGCCAGATCCCGGCCGCCAGGCACATCGCGGCGGCGTCGCCTGTGATGAGGATGCCGTCGCCGGTGAGCTTCGGCATGGTCTTGTAGCCGCCCTCGGGGATGAGGTGCGCGGCGTACTCGATCAGCTCGCCACCCTTGACCAGCGGCGCGATGGCCGGATGGCGTTTGAGGTCGGCGATGAGCTCTTCGGGGCGGACCTTCGCCTTGCCGAGTTCGGTCAGGCTCAGCACGACGCCGACGCTCACCGAGTCGAGGTTGGTGTAGAGGAAACCGCCGCCCGCGATACCGCGGGTGCCACCGACGAGTTCGATGTCGACGCCGTCGGTGCCGCTGACGCCGAACCGTTCTTCGATGGTTTCCCTTGGCAGCGCGAGGGTTTCCTTGACGCCGAGCGTGGTGTGATGCACCTGGCCGTCCGGGTACATGCCCGCCTGTTTGGCGAGGAACGAGTTCACGCCGTCGCAGGCGATGACGATCCGCGCCTTCAGATCACCGTCCGGGCGGTCCGTGCGGACGCCGACGACGCGGCCGTTTTCGGTGAGCAGGCCGGTGACCACGGTCGAGGTGATCAGCTCGGCCCCGGCTTCCTCGGCCTTCGAAGCGAGCCAGGCGTCGAACTTGGCGCGGTGCGCGGTGGCGCCGTTGTAGGGCGGCTTGCCCCAGTTCTCGGTGCGGAAGTCGAGGGTGAGGGACTGGGTGGGCGTCATGAGCATGGTCTGGCGCCGGGTGACCCAGCGTTCGACCGGCGCTTCTTCCCACCAGTTCGGGATCAGCTCGTCGAGGATGCGGCCGTAGATCACGCCGCCGTAGACGTTCTTGGCGCCGGGGAAGGCACCGCGCTCGACCAGCGCGACGTGATGTCCTTGCCTCGCGAGTTCCAGCGCGGCGGCCGAGCCGGCCGGTCCCGCGCCGACGACCACGACGTCGAAGGTGGTGGCGTTCGCGGTGGGTTGTGCCGTCTTCGTCGCCGGACCCGCGTGCTCACTCATGCGTGATCTCCTTGGCGAGTTCGGCCAGTAGTGCGGTCGCGTCGGTGACGATGCCGAGATCGGCCATGGCGGTCATCGGACAGCTCGGATCGGTGTTGACGCTGACCAGGTGTTTCGGCGCACCAAGGCCGCCGATGTGCTGCGCGGCCCCGGAAATCCCGAACGCGATGTACAACTCGGGATCGACGACGACCCCCGTGGTCCCGATCTGCCGCTGATAGCTGGCATGCCCCGCATCGGTGACCACTCGCGTCGCGCCGACAGACGCTTTCAGCGCATCGGCGACCTTCTCAAGCAACTCGATGGCTTCCTTGCCGCCGTTCTTGGTAAGCCCCGCTCCGGCTCCGAGAATCCTCGGCGCCTCCGCGAGGTCCGCGGTCTTCGGGTCCGGGGGAAGCACTTCGAGCACCTCGGCGTCTTGTGCGGGCTGCTCGGGCCAGTCGAGTTGGGTGCGTGACTCCTCACTGGCGCTCTGGACCGTGCGTACCCCTGGGATCAACGTCGCGACGAACGGCCCGTCGACCTCGACGTCGACCATGGTCTTCGAGCCCCACCGCGCGAGCCTCGCGCCGGTGCGGTGAATCTCGATCGCACCGGCGAGCAGCGGGATGCCGAGCGCGAACGCGAGTCGTGGAGCGAGGTCCCTGCCGTCGGGCGAGGCGGGCAAAATGACGGTCTGACCTGGGGATTTTCCAGTTTTCCACAGTTGCTCTCGGGTGTGGACAACTCCTGTGGATGGGGGTGTCGTGGCCTGGGGTGGCGATAGACTGTTGTAGGGCTGGCCCCCAGGGAGGGTGGGGGGCGAACTTAGTACCTGGGAGCTCGCTGACCTGCGGAAATGCTGAGCCAGGACCGCTGCCCAGGCAGACGGGGCGTAGTCGCCGGCTTCGGCCAGGATGGCGTGCCGCAAGGACGTCAGGGCGTCGGCCGCGGCTTGGGTGCCTGAGCCGATCAGGAGTGCGTGACCGCCGGCCTCCGCGCAGGCTTCGTCGGCTCCGGCGGGGAGGGTGCCGTCGCGGACCGGGATCAGGGCGATCACAGTGCCGCTCCCGCTCGGTGGCCTTCGATGACCGCGGCGTGGGCTCGGCGCGGGGTGAGGCAGTCGCCGACGCGGAATGCCGATACGTCCATTGTGGACAGTTCGGCCCACAGTTCGTCGGCGGGGCGTGCGTGCACCGCGAGCACGATCCAGTCGGCGGCCATTTCGAGGTTTTCGCCGGTGGTGTGGCGCAGTACCTGCAGCTTGACGCCGTCACCATCAGCCTCGGCGCCCATGACGACCAGGTCGGTCTGCTGGCCGATGCCCTTGGCGTCGGCACGGACGTTCCAGGTTTCCATGTCGAGGGTGATGCCGAGGTCCTGGCCGACGACCATGCCCGAGGTGATCAAACGCACCGAGCAGCCGCGGTCGGCGAGCAGTTCCGCCGTCGAAGTCGCTTGGTGGAAGCCGAGATCGTCGACGAGTACGACCGTCCCTTGTGGACTCGCCGAGCCGTCGAGCACGGCGCGTACGTCGACGATCCGCTCCAGCGAGCCCGCCCACCAAGGCCGGTCCGGGTGTGCGCCGGTGGCCAGCACCACCGCGTCGGGACGTTCTCGGCGCACCAGGTCCAGGTCGGCGTCGACACCCGTGCGGATCTCGACGCCGAAGCGCTGACATTCGGCGTGCAAGTTCCGGGTGATGTCGAGGAACTCCGCCCGTGAGGGGACACTCGCGGCCAGCGCGACCTGGCCGCCGGTTTGCGAAGCCTTCTCGACCAGTGTGACGCGGTGTCCGCGTTGCGCGGCGGTCGAAGCGGCCTGAAGACCCGCCGGACCGCCGCCGATGACGAGCACGTTCCGAGGACGCACGGTCGGCATCGGCAACGGGGTCGCTTCCTTGCCGGTGCGCGGATTTTCGATGCAGCCAAGCCAGCGGTTGAGCCCCATCCGCCCCACGCATTCCTGGTTGCACGAAAGGCAGGTCCGGATGTCCGTGGCATGCCCGGCACGCGCCTTGCGCACGAAATCCGGGTCCGCGATCTGTCCGCGCACGACGCCGATCAGGTCGCAGTGCCCCTCGGCGAGCGCGCGGTCCGCCTGCACCGGGTCCTTGAACCGGCCGACGCCGACCACCGGGATCCGCACCTTGTCCCTGATCGCGCTCGGGATGAACATCGCGTAGCCGGGCGGGATGTGCATCGACGCCTCGATCATGTACAGCGTCGCGGTCGCCACGCCGATCGAGGTGTTGATGTAGTCGACCTTGCCGGTCGCCTCGACGAGCTGCGCGATCCGCACCGCCTCGTCGATCGTCGTGCCGCCGTCGATCAGCTCGTCGCCGCAGATCCGCACGCCCAGCGCCAGCCCTGGGCCGATCGCCGCGCGCACCGCTTCCACGATCTCGATCAGCAGCCGCGACCGGTTCTCCAAGCTACCGCCGTAGTCATCGGTACGGATATTCGTGGCCGGCGAAAGGAAACCACGCACGATCGACGAGTGTGAGCACTGCAGCTCGATCCCGTCGAAGCCGCCGAGCGCGCAATGCTCGGCCACCACCGCGTAGCCGCGGACGATCTCCGCGATCTCCCGATGCGTGACGGCCTTGGGCACTTCGCGGAACATCGGGTCGGCCACGGGGCTCGGCGCCCACACCGGCAGCCGCGAGTACATGCTCGACGCCTGCCCGCCATTGTGGTTGAGCTGCGCGAAAATCGGCACGCCGTGCGCGTGCACCGCCTCCGTGATCCGCTGGTACCCCGGCACCACCGACGGGTTGAAGCCGTGGATCAGCTTCTCGTACGGCCAGTCCGTCGGATGCGTCGAGTGTTCCTCGGTGATGATCAGCCCGGCCCCGCCGACCGCGCGCGCCGCGTAGTACGCAGCGTGCTGCTCGCTCGGGTGGCCGTCCTCGGCGTAGTTGGTCAGGTGCGCGGAGAACACGACCCGGTTCTTCACCGTGACCGGCCCCAGCTTGAGCGGCGTGAACAGATACTTGTACTGCCCGCCGCTCATCGCACACCCGCCGCGCGCCGTCCTTCGAGCACGGCCTCATGGACGGTTCTCGGCGCGACGCGGTCGCCTGCCGAAATCGCGTCCGGATGCGCCAGCGAGTCGTCCGGCAGCCGATGGCCGCAGTCGATCAAGGTGGCACAGGGGATTTCACGGCGTCGTGCCGTGAACCGGTCCTCGACCACCAGATGCGCCGGGTGCACTTCGCGCAGCAGCGTGGCCTTGTGCAGCGTGACGCCCGCCTGCTGCACCCGGCGGTTCGCGTCGGCGAGATCACCCGTGATCGCCAGCAGCGTGCCGACCACCTGGTCCTGCGTGATCAACGCGGTCTCGCGGCCGGACGCCGCCACCAGCTCGGCGGTGCCGACCCCGATCGGCCCGCCAACGGGGTCGAACACCACGACCGGACCATCCGAGACCAACGCGCCCGCCTCGTAGAACTCTTGGTACCCAACGACATGTGGCTCGCCGACGACCGAGTAGGGCCGCCGGCCAGGCTTGCTCCCGGTGGCCAGCACGATCACGTCCCCGTTCCGCGAAGCCTGCTCCAGATCGGCCGCGGTGCTCTCGGTCTTCAGCCGGACGTCCACGCCGAGCGCGGTCACCTGCGCGATCAACCAGTCCACAAAGGACTGGAGACGGCCGCGTCCGCCGACCTTCGCGGCGAGCGCGAGCGCTCCGCCCAGTTCCGCCGCCCGCTCAGTGAGCCGGACCTGATAACCACGCAAGGCGAGCACTCGTGCCGCTTCGAGCCCGGCCGGGCCCCCGCCAACCACCAGTGCGTGTCCATCATGGGGCGCGCCGCTCTCGATTCCGGGGTCGGTGCTCTCGTGCCCGCTGCGGGGCTCGGCGGAGCAGGTGACGAGTGGATTGCGGTTGTCGCGGACCATGCATTTCGCGTTGTCCAGCGAACACGGCCTGATCGAGTGCCCGGCGCGGACCTTCGACACGAGCGCGGGATCGGCGATCTGCGCGCGCGTCATCTCCACCAGGTCGGCGACCCCGTCGTCCAGCGCCCACTGGGCCTGACCGGGGTCGACCACACTGCCTTGCAGCACAATGGGAAACGTCGCGACCGCCCGGATCCGGCGGCTCAGTTCGATATTGAATCCCGGCTCGGTGTGCAGGTCCGGTCTGGTAGCGGAGGTGCCCATGGCCGAGCCGCGAACGACCGCGAGGTAATCGACGTCCAGCGACCGCACCAGCTCGACGGCGTGCTCCGGCGTCACTCCCGCCCAAGGCGCCAGCTCGTCGCACGACAGCCGCAGACCCAGAATCCCGTTGCCGAGCACGCCTTTGACGGCCGTGAGGACTTCGCGCAGTAGCTTGCCTTTGTCCTCGCCCCAGTCGTCGCCACGCTGGTTCGTCAGCCCGGAGAGGAACTGCCGAAGCAGGCTGAACTGCCCGGCGTTGATCTCCACACCGTCCACACCGGACTGGACGGCGACGCCGGTCGCGCGCGCGAACCCGTCGATCAGCGCCTGGATCTGCCCGGCGTCCATTTCCAACGGCAGCTCGCGGCTCGCGACATCCGGTACCCGCGACGGTGCCCACAGCGCATCCTGCGAATACGCTGTCGACCCCTGCGAACCGGAATGCCCCAACCCGGCGAGCACCAGAGTCCCATGTGGACGGCACGCCTTGACGATCGCCGACCAGTCGCAGTCCGCCGCCAGCGGCGCACGCTCATACGGCCAGTCCGACTCGTGTACCGAGGCGATCTCGGTGACGATCACCCCAGCGCCGCCCTCGGCACGCGCCTCGTAGTAGGCGACGTGACGCGGGGATAAAGCCCGCCTTATTCCGAGATTGGTCTCGTGCGGCCCGAACAGCACCCGGCTGGGAGCCGTCCGTGAGCCGAGCTCGACGCTGCCGGTGAGACTTGCCATCGTTACGCCAAACCTGCCAGTGGGCTCGTGTCGCACGCGCGGTCCGGCACGCGGACGCGAATGGACGGAATGCCCAGCGAGACCCGTCGTGAGTGGTCCTGGCTCGGCTTCGGCAGCGCGTCACCGTCGCGTGTGGACAGTGCGTGTTCGCCGTGTCCCTTGACGCATTCGGGATCCGGCCCGTCCAGCGGCAGCCCGGTGAAGAACTTCGCCGCCATGCAGCCGCCCTGGCAGCTGTCGTAAGCCGAGCAGGAGTTGCACGCGCCGCCGGTCTGCGGCCGCCGCAAGTCCTGGAACAGCGCGGATTCCCGCCACACAGTCCCGAAACCGTCGCCGCGGACGTTGCCTGCCTTGAACACGTCGTGGATCGCGAACGGGCACGCGTAGACGTCACCGACCGGGTCGATCAGGCACACGACACGGCCGGCGCCGCACAGGTTCAGGCCCGGCAGCGGCGACGAGCCCAGTGCGTTGAGGTGGAAGAACGAGTCCCCGGTGAGCACCTTTTCGCCATTCGCGACCAGCCAGTTGTAGAGCTCCAGCTGCTGCGCGGCGGTTGGATGCAGGTCGTCCCAGACGTCCGCGCCACGGCCCGATGGGCGCAGCCTGGTGATCCTCAGCTGGGCGCCGAAGTCGTCCGCGATTTCTTTGAATGTGTCAAGTTGACCGACATTGTGTCGGGTCATCACGACCGAGATCTTGAAGTCCTTCATGCCCGCGTCGGCCAGATTGCGCAGCGCGCGCATCGCCATGTCGTACGAGCCAGGCCCGCGGACGGCGTCGTTGACCTCGCGGGTCGCCCCGTCGAGTGAAATCTGGACGTCCACGTAGTCCGTCGCGGCCAGCTGCCTGGCCCGCTCGGCGGTGATCTTGACGCCGTTGGTGGAGAACTTGATGCCCACATGGTGCGCGATCGCGTAATCCAGCAGCTCCCAGAAGTCGGAGCGCACGGTCGGCTCGCCGCCGCCGACGTTCACGTAGAACACCTGCATCCGCTCGAGCTCGTCGATCACGGCCTTGATCTCGTCGGTCGACAGTTCGTTCGGATCGCGCCGCCCTGACGAGGAAAGACAGTGCTCACAGGCCAGATTGCAGGCGTAGGTCCACTCCCACGTCAGGCAGATCGGTGCGTCGAGCCCGTACTTGAACTGCTCGACCAATGGGGCGACTACGGCGGTCACGAGCCCTCCACGATCATGTCGGTGGCGGCCAGGGAGTCGAGTGCTTTGAGAAAGCTCGGGGCGCGCCCGTCGGGCAGCTCGGTGAGCGCCGCGCGCAGGCTGGCGTGCGTACCCAGGGTTTTGACGAATTCGACCAGGTCAGGGGCCTTGAGAAAAGACAGCTTGCGGTTGCCGAAGTGGTACGCGAGCGCCCCGAACGGCTCAGGCCGCAAGGCCACGCTGGGGTTCAGGCGATACGGCTTGTCCAGGTCGAGTGCCATGCCCGTGCTCAGTACACGCCGCACATGCCGTCGATGGAGACCTCTTCGACGAGGAGCTCTTCGACAGCGGGGGCCTCTTCGACTTCGCGCTCTGCTTCGGGCATGGTGTGCTCCTCAGTGCGTGCTCTAATCGACGAGAACGACGGTAATGGCACTCAGTGCCAAATGGAAGGGGTGAGTGTCCGCGTGCCTGTTGAGAGCCCTGACGGCGCTCGCCACAGTGGCCGCCGCAAGATCACCTCGAAGGGCGAACTGGAGCACATCGCGTTCGCGCTGTTCGACGAGCGCGGCTTCGATCACACCACGATCGACGACATCGCCGCCGCCGCCGGGATCGGCCGCCGGACGTTCTTCCGCTACTTCCCGTCCAAGAACGACATCGCCTGGGGCAGCTTCGACGAGCAGCTGGTCCACATGCACGCCCGCTTCCGCGCCTGCGCGCCCGAACTGCCGCTGATGGACGCCATCCGTGACGTCGTCGTCGGCTTCAACAGCGTCGAGCCGGAAGAGGTGCCCTGGCATCGGCGACGGCTCTCGCTGATCTTGAATGTGCCCGCGCTGCAGGCACATTCGACGTTGCGGTACGCCGATTGGCGGCGCGTGGTCGCCGACTTCGTCGCCGAGCGGCTCGGTCAGCCCGCGAATTCCCTTGAGCCGCAAGCGATCTCGCATGCCGTGCTCGGTGTCGCCGTCGCGGCCTACGAGCAGTGGCTGTCCGACGAGGACGCGGAACTCATCCCGTTGCTGGACAAAGCGTTGCGGGACTTGGCATCCGGGTTCAAGGACGTCTAGATGTCGAGCTTGACCGACTCGCGGTCGACGCAAACGCGGACGGGTGTTCCTTCTGAATCGGGAATCGCGCACGTTCCGCAGAAGCCCTGACGGCACGAGTAGGCGACGCCGGGAATCGCCTCGCGCAGGACGTCCAACGCCGAGCGATCGGCTGGCACTTCGAGCGTCCGGCCGTCGCGTAACGTGAGCTGAAACGGCTTGCCCGCCACGATCGGCGGAGGCGAGAATCGCTCGTAGAACACGATTTCCTCGGTCGCTTGCCGAACGCCGGTGATCATCGGAATCGGCCCGCAGCAGTAAATGGCAGTGCCGGGTGCCGTGTTCTCCAGTAGTTCAGCGCCGGAGACCGGCATGCCGAACTCGGAATCCGGCCGGACGAAGATCCGCGATGAGTCCAAAGCGGACAGTTCGTCGAGGAACGGCATCGAGTCGCGGTCGCGTCCGGCGTAGACGAGCCGCCAGTCCGCGCCGGTCGCGTCGGCGTGGCGGACCATGGGCAGGATCGGCGTTATCCCGATCCCGCCCGCGATGAACAGGTACTTTTCGGCTGGCAACAACGGAAACGCCGTGCGCGGGCCATGGGCGGTCACTCGGGTGCCTGGCGTGAGCGAGTGCGCTTCGGACGACGCGGCGCCGATTTTCCGCACCGCGATGCGGTAATGCGACAGGTCGGCCGGATCGCCGCACAGCGAGTACTGCCGGACGAGGCCCGACGGCAGCGTCAGGTCGATGTGCGCACCGGGACGCCACGAAGGCAGCGAGCCGGTGAGCCGCAGGCTGACCACATCGGACGCTTCGGCGCGGATGTCGTCGACCGTCAGGCGCAGTCGCCGGTCGACCGCGCGAACCGGCGGACGGCGGCGGCCGCTCCAGGTGCTCATTTTCGTATACGCGGCAACGACTCCGGACAGGGTCGACATCAGCCGGTCGCGCCGGGCGCTGCCATCCAGCCGCTCGGGGTAGGTCATCGTCATCAGGCTGCGTCGGCCGCCCGTGCGGCAGGCGAGTTCGCGAGATACGCCACGGCCTGCGCGGTATTGCCGGTGTCGGCCGGGTTGTACGAACGCCGGAAGTACGGCGTGATCTCACGCAGCAGCTGACGTCCCGTCGGCAGCAGGCCGCGCTTGGACGCCTGGAAGTAGGTGCGCCACCGCGCCTTGCCCGGTCGCGTCGGGTCGTTGCGCATCAAGAATCGCGTGCCACGCAAGAAGATCCACGCCAGCACCGGCGTCACCGCGAGCATGCTGCGCACCCGCCGGGTGTACCGCCCGTCCAGGTGCTGGAACAGGTCGTACGCCACCGAGCGGTGCTCGACCTCCTCGGCGCCATGCCAGCGCAGGAGATCGAGCATGGTCGGATCGGCGCCGTCCAGCGGCGCGTCGAGCACCCACTGGCCGAGGAACGCCGTGTAGTGCTCGATCGCGGCGACGACCGCGACCCGCTCGATGATCCATTCCTCGCGGGCCTTGCCGGTGAGATTCCGGTCGCCGAGCAGCCGCCGGAAGATCCACTCCATCTGCGCGATGTACGGGCGCACGTTGACACCTGCCGCTTCGAGATGCGCGGCGGCGCCGTCGTGCGCCTGTGCGTGCATGGCCTCCTGGCCGATGAAGCCGAGCACGTCCTCGCGCAGCCTGTCGTCCTTGATCAGCGGGACGGCCTGCTTGAACAACTCCACGAACCAGCGCTCACCCTCGGGCAGCGCGATGTGCAGGACGTTGATCGTGTGCGTGACCTGCGGTTCGCCAGGTACCCAGTGCATGGGCAGCGAGGCCCAGTCGAACGCCACGTTCCTGGCATGGAGCACCAGGTGCTCGTCTTCGTTCACCGTGACCTCCGCAGGCGCTGAGCAGGTCGGACGGGTACATGTTACCTGAGGTAACACCTACTTTCTAGTAGGTGCCGCCGAGCTTCCCGTGATCCCAGCTGATCACCTTCGTCGGCTTGAAGATCAGCCCGATCCGCTTGTCAGCCTGCGCGGTGATGAACGCCTTGAGCTCGTCGGGCACCGGGTCGCCCGGCTTGCCGCCCGCGTACCGCTGCGTCAGCGCGATGCCGATCTCGATGATCCGCTCGGTGTCCTCGACGAGTTCGACCTCGGCTTCGAGCGAGACGCCACGGAGCTTGTCGTAACTGTCACCGTCTTCGATCAGCACGGTCGCCTCGGGCAGGCGGCGCAGGTTCTTCGCCTTCTGCGAGGTGCCGTACGTCCAGGTCGCGACGCCGTCGCCATGCGGGAAATACCAGAGCGGCGCCAGATGCGGCCGCCCGTTCGGGTTCATGGTCGCGACGTTGATGACCTTCTGCTCGTCGAAGTACGTGCTGATCTCTTCCGGTGTCATGCGGATCTGATCACGGCGGGACACGGTGCCTCCTAGTGGCGGGTGGTCGCGGCTCGTCCAGCATGCCCGGTCACGGAAGCCTCGTACGCGCCACGCTCTTCGATGTCCTTGAGCGCGGCGCGGTCTGCGGCGGGGACGCGAGTGCGGGAGCCGAATTCGATGATCGGCGGCAGGAACGCGCGGATCAGTTTCAACGCGCCGACCCAGCGCGGCACGTGGATCGTGCGGCCGCGCCGCATGATGCCGTCCTCCAGGCAGTCGAGCGCGGTGGACAGCGGGTACGTCTTGCCGATCAAGCCGGGCATGCCACTGCGCAGCTTCCCGAACACCGGGTGCGCGTCGGCGCTTTCGACCAGGTCGGTGCGGATCCAGGTCGGGTGCGCGACGCCGACCTTGACGCCGAGATGCGCGACCTCGGCACGCAGGCTGTTGGAGAACGCCTCGACGCCCGCCTTCGCGGCGGCGTAGTTGGCCATGCCGGGCGCGTGTGTGATCGCGGCGAGCGAGGAGATCGCGAGCAGGTAGCCCTTGCGCTCGATGACGTGCGGCAAGGTGACCCGGAACGTGCGCCACACGCCGAGCAGGTCGACCTCGATGACCTTCTCGAACGCGGCAGGGTCGACCGAGCGGACGAAGCCGGTCGACGCGATGCCCGCGTTGGCGATCACGATGTCGATGCCGCCGAAGTGCTCCACGATGCCCGCGGTCGCCTTTTCGAGCGCGGCCCAGTCGGTGACGTCGGCTTCCCATGACTTCGCGTCCGCGCCGATCGCCTCGGCGACCTTGCGCTGCTCCTCGGCCTCGATGCCGACGAGTGCGACCTTGGCGCCCTGTGCGGCCAGCCGTTCCGCCAGCCCGGCCCCGATGCCGCGGGCGGCACCGGTGATCAGCACGACCTTGCCCTTGACGGTGTTCCTGGCCACGACGCCTCCTTGCTCAACCCCTTGGCCAGGCACGCTACCCGAACTTACCCCAAGTAAGCTACCCGTCAGTAGGCTGAGGTGAGCGCTTCGACCTCATCGGCGGTCAGGTCGAGCGTGAGCGAGGGCAGCAGGTCGGCGAGCTGCTCTGGCGTGCGCGCGCTCGCGATCGGCGCGGCGACCGTCGGCTGGGCACGCAGCCAAGCCAGCGACACCGCGGCCACCGGGACGGAGTGAGCCTGCGCGATGTCGTCGAGCGCCGACAGCACGCGTTCGCCGCGGTCGTTGAGGTAAGCCGCCGCGCGGGGAGCCCGCGGGCTGTCGGACGGAGTGTCCGCCGAGCGGTACTTTCCGGCGAGGAAACCCATGGCCAGCGCGAAATACGGCAGCGTCGTCAAGCCCTCGCGGGCGATGAACGGCGCCAGGTCCTGCTCATAGTCGCGTTCGAGGAGGTTGTAGTGCGGCTGCAGCGCGACGTAGCGCGCGTAGCCTGCGCGGTCCGAAATGGACAGTGCTTCGGCCAGCCGCGTCGCGGTGTAGTTCGACGCGGCGATATGGCGGACTTTCCCGGCCTTGACCAGCGCATCGAACGCGCTGAGGGTCTCCTCGAGCGGGGTTTCGTCGTAGTCGCGGTGCGCGTAGTAGAGGTCGATGTGATCCGTGCCGAGCCGCCGCAGCGAGTCGTCGGCCGCCTCGGCGATGTTCTTCGCCGACAGGCCGGGCCGCTCGGCCCAGCTGCCCACCTTGGTCGCGATGACCATGTCGTCACGGCGGCCGCGGCGCGCGAGCCAGTTGCCGATGATCGCCTCCGACTTGCCGCCCGAGTACACATCGGCCGAGTCGATGAAGTTGCCGCCCGCCTCCGCGTACGCGTCCAGCACCGCGAACGACTGCTCCTCGTCGGCCGTCCAGCCGAAGACGTTGCCGCCGAGATTGAGTTCGCAGACCTCGAGTTCCCCGATTTTCGCCATGACCAGAAGTTAGCGGAATGAATCCCGCCGACGCCCGGGTTGCAGGGGACATGACCTTCGAAATCGGCAAGATCGGCGTCTGGCGCCCGAAGCAGCTCACCGACGACAAACTGGCCGTCCGGCTGGAAGGCCTCGGCTACGGCGCGCTGTGGGTGGGCAGTTCTCCGTCGCTGGTCAGCGAAATCGGACAGCTCGAGAGCCTGCTCGCCGCGACCAGCACCCTCGTCGTCGGCACCAGCATCGCCAACATCTGGTCGGACGACCCGGCAAGCGTCGGCGCGGGATATCACCGGCTGGCCGACAAGTACCCCGGCCGGTTCCTGCTGGGCATCGGCGCGGGACACCCAGAGGCGACCCAGGAGTACAAGAAGCCTTATCAAGCACTGGTCGACTACCTCGATGGCCTCGACGCGGCAGGTGTGCCCGTCGAATCCCGTGCGCTCGCCGCGCTCGGCCCCAAGGTGATCAAGCTGTCCGGCGACCGTACGGCGGGCGCGTTGCCGTACCTCACCACCCCCGAGCACACCCGGCAGGCGCGCGAGCTTCTCGGCGCGGACAAGCTGCTGGTCGCGGAACAGAAGGTCGTGCTCGGCGAAGAACGCGAGCGCGCGCTGGCGATCGCCAGGGAAGCCGTCCGCAACCCGTACCTCAGCCTGGTCAACTACACGACCATGCTGCGCAAGCTCGGCTTCACCGACGAAGACCTCGCCGACGGCGGCAGCGACCGGCTCATCGACGCGCTCGTGACGCAGGGCGACGCGGAGACGATCGCGCGTGGCCTGCGTGCCCACTTGGACGCCGGCGCGGACCACGTGGCCGTGCAGGTGCTCGGCGAGAACCTCGACTATGCGGCGGTGATCTCAGCGTTCCGCTGACCTCGGGAGTTTCGCCTGGTCACGGGGGTCGTGAGTGTTGCGAACGGTGCTAACCCGCGGCCACACACCCCCAGGGGGCCCGAAAATTTAATGTTTAAATGTGACCACCCC
Organism: Amycolatopsis sp. NPDC059657; assembly: GCF_042734395.1. Taxonomy (NCBI): domain Bacteria; kingdom Bacillati; phylum Actinomycetota; class Actinomycetes; order Pseudonocardiales; family Pseudonocardiaceae; genus Amycolatopsis; species Amycolatopsis sp. NPDC059657. Next base: position 30,296 of record NZ_JBHWEB010000017.1, read on the forward strand.
GGTAGAATAT
>NZ_JBHWEB010000017.1:30315-39881 GCF_042734395.1 Amycolatopsis sp. NPDC059657
CGTGGGTGTTGCGAACGGTGCTAACCGTCGGCAACACTCACGACGGATCCCGTACTTGATCATGTTCAAGTGACACGACCAGTGTGCTCGTTCCGCCGACCTCGTACGATGCGGCTGAAGGCACCAAGTCTGTTCGAGGAGGACCCACGATGCCCATCGCCACCCCCGAGGTCTACGCGGAGATGCTTGACCGGGCGAAAGCGAACGAATTCGCTTACCCGGCCATCAACGTGACGTCTTCGGAAACCCTGAACGCCGCGATCCGCGGGTTCGCCGAGGCGGAGAGCGACGGCATCATCCAGTTCTCCACCGGCGGCGCGGAATTCGCGTCCGGCCAGGCCGTCAAGGACATGGTCGTCGGCGCGACCGCGCTGGCCGAGTACGCGAACGTGGTCGCCAAGCGCTACCCGATCAACGTCGCGCTGCACACCGACCACTGCCCCAAGGACAAGCTCGACGGCTTCGTCCGCCCGCTGCTCGAGATCTCGGCCGAGCGCGTCAAGCGCGGCGAGAACCCGCTGTTCCAGTCCCACATGTGGGACGGCTCCGCGATCGACCTCGACGAGAACCTGACGATCGCGGCTGAGCTGCTTGAGAAGGCTCGCGCCGCGAGGATCATCCTCGAGGTCGAGATCGGCGTCGTCGGAGGCGAAGAGGACGGCGTCGAGGCCGAGATCAACGAGAAGCTCTACACCGCCGAGGGCGACTTCCTGAAGACCGCCGAGGTGCTCGGCACCGGCGACAAGGGCCGCTACCTGCTCGCCGCGACCTTCGGCAACGTGCACGGCGTGTACAAGCCCGGCAACGTCAAGCTCCGCCCGGACGTGCTGAAGGGCGGCCAGGACGTCGTCTCGGCCAAGCTCGGCCTCTCCGACGCGAAGCCGTTCGACTTCGTCTTCCACGGCGGCTCCGGCTCCGAGGTCGCCGACATCCACGCCGCGCTGTCCTACGGCGTCGTGAAGATGAACGTCGACACCGACACTCAGTACGCCTTCACCCGCCCGGTCGTCGACCACTTCTTCAAGAACTACGACGGCGTCTTGAAGATCGACGGCGAGGTCGGCAACAAGAAGGTCTACGACCCCCGCAGCTACCTCAAGGCCGCCGAAAAGGGCATGGCCGACCGGGTGCGCGAGGCGGCCGAGCACCTCCGCTCCGCCGGCCAGAAGCTCTAGCTCACGAAAAAATCCCAATGTGGCTTTCGTCAGTTTTCAGCTGACGAAAGCCACATTGGGGGTTCGAAACCTGACCAATGCCACATTGGGGCTAAGTCGAGGTGGGCTGCTCGCGGCGGGTGAAGAAGCGCAGGCCGACCCACCACAGGATCGCCAGGCCGACCAGTGCGATCGGGACCGTCCAGTAGGCGACCGGGGGCGCGGACTCCGTGTGCGCGTCGCCCAGGAACCACGGGCGTAGCTGGGACTGGATCCACAGCGTGCTGTAGCCGAATGCCGTGACCAGCAGCGCGCCCGCGCCCGCCGTGAGGAGCTTGTGCTCGCGGCCGATGCGGAACGCCAGGTCGACCGCGAGGCCGACAGCCAGCAGGTAGAACGGGACCGTCGGGACCGGGAAGCCGATGCCGAGCAGGATCGGCCACATGATCAGGCGGTAGGCCAGGTAGGCGCCCGCGACCGCGGTGGCTGCCCACTGCTTGGCGATCGTCTTGCGGGCCAGCGCCAGCACCAGCGCCGAGACACCGATGCCCCACAGCGGGTAGACCCACGACGGGATCGGCATCGTGAAGTGGGTGACCGCGGCCAGGTCGACCGGGTGGCCGATCTGCTTCGCGGCGAACGTCAGCAGCTCGTGCTCGGCCTCCGGCTCGCCGCGTTCCCACGCGCGCAGGCCGATGATGCCGTACTCCTGCTGGCCGTTCGAGAAGAACGTGTTCTCCAGCAGGAAGACCCAGAGTCCGGTGAGGACCAGCGACCGCAGGCGGCCGGGCGCGGAGAACTTCATCCAGCCGTCGATCACGCCGAGGATCATGATCTCGGTGCCCAGGTAGAGCATCATGTGCGACGGGCTCCACGCGGTCAGGTCGAGACCGTTGAGCCGGTGGTTGAGGATGTCGAGCGGCCCGGCGATGAGGAACAGGACCATCCCGCCCTGCATCAGCCGCAGCGACCGCTTGTCGCAGCCGAGGCCGGTGTAGCTGTGGATCGCGACCAGCACCACCAGGATGCCGGTGCCGACCGTGTTGATCAGGTGCGGCGGCGCGAGGTCGTCACGCAGGAACTTGAAGTGCCACGACATGTCCCAGGTAGACCCGAGCATCTTGAACGCGAACGCGATCAGCCACATCGAGTAGCAGAAGTTCAGTGCCCACTGCGGGGTCGGCTGACCCGGCGCGCCGCGGTGCCAGTGCTGCCTGAAGAACAGCCGCGTCTTGGCGATCGGGCTACGGGGAATGACGCCGGGCTCGACGACCCCAGACACGTCCACTGCCTTTGTCATGTCGCTAATCATCGCTTAGTCGACTTACCGATCGGTACCGGACCGCCGAAAAACCAGGGTTCACCCTGAGGAGTGACGAGTTTGCTTTCCGCGCGGTGGTCCGGGCATCCTCTGCCGCCATGATGCCGAAACGCTTTGTCGCCGCTGTCCTCGTCGGCTGCCTCGTGCTGGCCGCGGGCGGGGTGGTCGGAGCCCTGTTCTTCAGCTGAGCACAATGGGCTCATGACGCACAACCTGCTCGGCCCGGAGCCGACCTTGCTGCCAGAGCACACCGTCGCCCAGGCCGCACTCGACGCGGGCGTCGACCCGGCGGGCGTCGCGGCGGAGCACCCGTACTTCAGCGCGGCGTGGGCTCAGCTGGCGGAGTCCGCCTTCGAAGCCGGTGAGACGGTCGCCGCGTACGCCTACGCCCGCACCGGCTACCACCGCGGCCTCGACCAGCTGCGCCGCGCCGGCTGGAAGGGCTTCGGCCCGGTGCCGTGGTCGCACCGCCCCAACCAGGGCTTCCTGCGCGCGCTCGCCGTACTCGCGAAGGCCGCCGGGAAGATCGGCGAGACCGAAGAGTACGAGCGCTGCCGCACCTTCATCACCGACTCCGACCCGGCGGCCGCCGAAGCCACCGGCCTCGCCTGACCCCAGGGCAAGCTCAAAAAATCCCAATGCGGCATTGGTCAGGTTTCAGCACGCCAATGTGGCTTTCGTCAGCTCCGAGCTGACGAAAGCCACATTGGGATTTTTTTCGGCGGGGCTAGAACCAGCCGCAGTTGTTCGGGGCCGGGAAGCCCGCGAAGCGGCCTTCGAGCCAGGCGAAGGCTTCGGGGTACGCGCGGACCGCGCCGCCGACGTGGGTCGGCACCAGCGAGCTGCTGAACTGGACCTTCGTGCCTTTTGAGCACCAGGAGCGGGCCATCGTGCGGTCCTGCTCGTAGGGGACGATGTCGTCGAGGACGCTGTGCACGACCAGTACCGGCACGGTCGGCTTGAGCTTGCCGATCAGCTGCTGGCCGACGCGGGACTTGTACGGCTCCTCGCCGAGGTACGCGGTCAGCGAGCGGCCGTCGTTCGTCAGCGTCGACGACTGCGTGAACGCGTGCGCCGCGATCGCCTCGATCGTGCATTCGTTCTTGACCTGCTCGAACAGCTGCTTGCCGCGAGCGTTCAACAGGCCGGGGATGTTCAGCTCCGGGTACGCCGCGTCCATGCTGGCCAGCGCGAACCCGAGGAAACCGACCGCGTAGTGCCCGTCGAGGATCTTCGCCACCTCGGCCAGATCCGCCGGGACGGCGCCCGCGTACGAGCCCTTCAAGTTCAACTCCGGCGCGTACGACGGCTGCAGCTCGGCGGCCGCGGCCGAGGCCCCGCCGCCCTGCGAGTAACCCGCGGTGGCGACCGGTCCGCTGTCGGGCAGCCCGGCCTCGGGGAGCCGCTGCGCGGCGCGGATCGCGTCGAGCACGGCATGCCCCTGCGACAGCCGGTTCATGTAGGTGTGGACGCCAGGCGTGCCGAGGCCTTCGTAGTCGGTCACGACCACGCCGTACCCGCGGGTGAGCAGGCCCGCGATGAACGGGCCCTCGTACTCGAACCCGGCGGCCAGCGCCTTGGACGGCGCGCAGGAGTCGCCGATGCCCTGTGTGCCTGCCGCGTAGCTGACTATCGGGCGCTGACCTGCGCCGATCCAGGGACCGTTGGGGGTGAGGACGGTGCCGGTGACGGCCATCGGCCGGCCATGTGTGTCCGTACTGCGATACATGATCCGTTGCACCTTGGCGTCTGCCTTGATGAGCTTTACGGGATCGATGTAGAACTGCGAAACCTCGTGGCGAATGATGTCGCCATTCGCACCGGCGGGCAGCGGGGAGGGCGGGTCGTAGAAGGTGGTCGCGCCTGCTTGGGCGGGGGTACCCAGTAACGCGATGGAGACGGCCGCGACAAGGCCGAGACGAGAGAAAGTGCGCACGCTTGCTCCTCATTGAGCAGTCGGGGTGCTTGAGTTTTCGACACTCGTGTCGAAAAAGGATGAGGTGAGGTCCGCCACATGTCAACCCCCGCTCGTCGTGGACGCCCGCGCAAGCTCCCACTCGGTGAGCAGCGCGAACGCGTGTTGCGCGCGGCCGCGTCGCTCTACGCGCTGCACGGCGAGCAGGCCACCATCGAACAGATCGCGCGCCAGGCCGGCGTATCCCGGCAGTCGGTTTACGAGAGCTTCGGCGACCGGGCGACGCTGTTCACCGAGGTCGTGGCCGATGTCGAGGAGCGCTCGTTCGTCGGCATCGTCGCGCTCGCCCGCGAGAAGACACCGAACCTGCGGGCATGGGCGCGGATGAACTACGCGAACATGTTCGCCTTCGTCGCCGCCAATCCCGAGGCCTTCCCGGTGCTCCGCGAAGCGGAGAGATTGGGCAACCCGGCCCTCACCCGCCTGAGGGAGCGCCTCGCCCGCGTCTACACCGACGTCAGCAGGCAGCGCTGGGCCGAGCACGGCGTCGACGCGGGCCGCTCCGACAACGCGCTCGTCACGCTCTACTTCGCGATGACCGAGGCGCTCGTCCAGATGACCTGGGACGGCCAGGCGCCCGACGCCGACGCGCTGATCGACCTGCTCACCGAGTTCACCGTCGGCGGCATCACCCGGCTGCGCGAGCCGGATGTCGACGTCATCGATCGGCTGCGCTAGCCGCGTACAGGCAGATCGTGCCGTCCTTGATGGATTCGAGCGCGTATCCGGTCAGCCAGATTCCGAGCACCTGCGTGTAGAAGTTCGGCAGCTCGGCGAACGACTTGCCCGCCAGTGGATGATCGCTCAGTTCCTTGACGCCGTTCGCGTGCCGGATCCGTTCGGGGAAGCGGTATCCGGCCGCCGCCGCGGCCTCCCAGTTGGCGTGCTTGCGTGCCTGGAACGCGACGTCCGGATAGGGCGCGGGCCGGTCGTAGCCGGGTGTCGAGATGTCGATGCCCGCGTCGCAGCCCTTGAGCTCCTCGCGCAGGTGGATGAAGAAGATGTCGTTGACCAGCAAGCCGATGTCGACCGGCACGCAGTGATCGCCGATCTTCCTGGTGCCGGTGGTGCCGACCCGCCAGACGATCCGCTCGGCTGGCCGCGAGCCCCATGGCTCCAGCAGCGCGGCCGTCTCCCAGGCGAGCGTCTCGGCTTCCACGATGGACGGACCCAGCGCCTTGAGGTGCGAGCCGTCGGGGACGGCGTCGATCGGCGAATCCTTGGTGTGCCCGGTCCAACCGCAGTGACCGCAGCTCCAGCCGTCTTCCCACTCGTCGTCCCAGAGGACCCGCTGCGTGCCGGAGCCCTTGCAGCGCGGGCACGGCACGACATGCCGGAAGAACCGCCGAGGGTCATCGGTCAGGTCCACGTCGCCGAGTGCCGGTTCGAGCAATCCGCTGCGCAGTCCCGCGTAATCCACCAGCGGACTATAAGTCCTTCGCGAACGCCAGCAGACCGAATCCCGCTGGATCGTCCGCCGGGACGCTGCGGTATCCGGTGGCGAGATACAGCGAAGCGGCTTCGGGCTGTTTCGGCCCGGTGGTGAGGAAGATCCGGCGATAACCGCGTCGCTTCGCCTCGGCCTCAAGCTCGGAGAGCACCAGTCTCGCGAGCCCGCGACGCCGATGCGCCGACGCCGTCCACATGCGTTTGATCTCGGCGGTCTCGTCGTCGTAGTGCCGGAACGCGCCACCGGCGACGCTGACCTCGTCCTCGCGCACCAGCAGCAGCGCGCCACGCGGCGGCGCGAACTCCTCGGGCGGGTAGCGCTCCAGCTCCGAGTTGTCGCCGTAGCGGCTGTAGTACTCGTGGGCGAGCTCGTCCAGCAACGGCCGCACCTCGGGGTCGGTCACGGCGTACGGCCGCACTTCGAGGCTCACCTGGCGATGATCGGGCGTGAAAGTCCGCAAGGCAACGATGTCCGCCAAGTGGGAAATCGAGTAGTGGCCGCCGGAACCAGGCGTAGCTTCGGACGGGTGGCGTTCGAACTCGCGATCGTAGGCGCAGGCCCGCGCGGGATCTGTGTGCTGGAAAGGCTTTCCGCCAACGCGCCAGAGCTGCTCGGTGACCGGCTGGTGGTGCATCTGATCGACCCTTTCCCGCCGGGGCCAGGCCGGGTGTGGCGGTACGACCAGTCACCGCTGCTGCGGATGAACTCGATGCCGGAAGACGTCACGATGTTCACCGACGAGTCGGTCGAAATGTCCGGTCCGGTGCGCAACGGCCCGTCGCTGGCCGAGTGGGCCAAGAAGGTGCGTACGGGCAAGCTCGACGTCTCGATCCCCGACGACCTGCAGGACGAGTTGCGCACACTCAAGTCGACCTCGTTCCCGACGCGACGGCTGCAGAGCGCCTATCTCGACTGGGTGTACCGGCACATACTGAACACTTTGCCGGAGGGCGTCGAGGTCGTCGAACACCGCACGCACGCGGTGAACGTCACCGAAAACGTCGTCTGGCTCAAGGATTCGGCGGAGCCGTTGCGGGTCGACGCCGTGCTCATGACCGTCGGCCATCTCGACGCGTTGCCGGACGAGCGTGAGCTGGAACTGGCCGACTACGCCGTCCGCAACGACCTCGCGTACTACCCGGCCGGCTACACCGCCGACGTCGACTACGCGGGCGTGCCCGCCGGCGAACCCGTGCTGGTGCGCGGGTTCGGGCTCGCGTTCGTCGACTTGATGCTGCTGCTGACCGAAGGCCGCGGCGGCCGGTTCGAGGAGCAGCCGAGCGGCGGGCTCCGGTATCACCCGAGCGGGCGTGAGCCGGTGCTGCACGTCGGCTCGCGTCGTGGCGTGCCGTATCACGCGAAGACCGGCTATCGGTTGCTCGGAAAACCGTTGAAGCTGCCCAGATTCTTCGACTCGTACACCTTCGACAAGCTGCCGGAGCGGCTCGACTTCAAGCGTGATGTCTGGCCGCACATGGCCAAGGAGATCGCCTGGGGCTACTACAGCGAACTGTTCACCGGGCATCCCGATCGGGTGCGGCTGGACTTCGCGGTGTTCGCCGACACCTTCGCCGACACCGAATGGGACTCGCCGGAAATGCGTGCCCTGATCGAGAAATCGGTGCCCGCGCTCGAAGACCGGCTCGACCTGGAACAGCTCGATCGGCCGCTCGCCGGGTTGCGCTTCGCGACGGGCGAGGAGTTCGGGAAGCACGTCCGCGAGTACGTCGAGCATGACTTGTCGCGCCGCGCCGATTCGGAGTTCAGTGCGGATCTCGGCGCGTTCATGGCGCTGCTTTCGGTGTACCACCAGCTGCCGGCGCTGGTCGGCACCGGGCGGATCACGGCGCGCAGTCAAGTGTCCGAAATGGACGGCTGGTGGCACGGCTTCTTCAGCTACTACGCCAGCGGGCCGCCACCGCGCCGTCTCGAAGAACTGATCGCCTTGCACCAGGCAGGCCTGGTTTCCTTCGCCGGCGCGGAAATGCGGATCACCGCCGCCGACGGGGTGTTCGTCGGCAGCAGTGAGAGCTTCCCCGGCGAGGTGCGCGCCCGGACACTGATCGAAGCGCGCCTGCCCGAACCGAGCGTGAGCCGCGCCTCGGACGTGCTGCTGCGAACCCTGCGCGACGCCGGTGACCTGGTCGAGGAGTCCGTGCTCGACGCGGCCACCGGCGAACGAGAGGCCTCCGGCCGCATTCACACCAGGGTCGGCGACTCGCGGCTGCTCAACGCGAGCGGCGACGCGCACCCTCGGCTGTTCGCGGTCGGCCCGCACACGAGCGCGCGTTCGGCGGCGGCGTTCACCCGCCCCCGCACGAACGCACTCCCGTTCCGGCAGAACGACGCCGTCGCCCGCGAGATACTCGCCCTTACGACGCCGGCGGGGTGAAGACGCCGAAGTGGTTGCCCTGTGGGTCGAGCAGGTCGGAGAAGACCAGACCGGCAGGCGTGGTCTTCGGCGGCACGAGCACCTTGGCGCCGCGCTGCTCGGCCTCGGCGACCGTCTTCGCGGTGTCCTCGACGAGCACGTAGAAGATCGCGTGGTTCGGCACTTCGCCGCGCGTGTCGAAGAGGCCACCGGTGGGGTGCGTGGCGCCGGGCGTGGTGACCTGCGCGTAGCGGCCGTCGGTGTCGGCGTCGCCGTCGACTTCGAAGGACCAGTCGAACAGCTCGGTGTAGAAGCTCTTGGTGGCGGCCGGGTCCGCGCTGCCGATCTGGAACCAGGTGACACTGCCGAATGCCAGTGCGGTCATGGGATTTCCTCCTGTTGTCTTGCTGGTGAACCTCACTTTCGTCCTCGTTCGCGACAGCCCTATGTCGGTGTTTCTCAGCCGAACCGTGCGACCTGGATCACATGGTCCGGCACCTCGGGCAGGGTGAGCACGCGTTCCGGGACGGGCTCGCCGAGATCGTTCGCCGTCAGGATCCGGTCGACCCGGAACACACGCAGGTCGTCGCGCAACCGGCACCAGCCGACGAGGTACCAGCCCTTCGGCGCGGCCATGAAGATGACGGGCTCGACGTCCCGCTCGGTCAGCGTGCCGTCCTTGTCGGCGTACAGCAGCCGCAGCACACGCTGCTTGGCGAGCGCCTCTTCGAGGATCGACGGCACCGGCTGCCGCGGCGCGGGCGCCGAAACGGGCGCGAGGTAGCGGACGCGATCGGCGAGTTCGGTCGCGGCGGCCGCCTCCCGCACGGGCATCGCCGCGACGATCTTGCGCAGCGCGCTCTCGGCCGCGCGGGCGAACGGCGAGCTGTCCGCGTCCCGCAGCGCGACCGCGACGGCCACCGCCTCGGCAGGCGTGAAGTTCAGCGGTGGCAGTGTCCTGGTCCTGTCGAGCGTGTAGCCGCCGCGGCGGCCGACGTCGGCGTAGATGGGCACGCCGGCCTGCTGGAGCGCGTCGAGGTCGCGCTCGATGGTGCGCACGCTGACCTCGTAGCGGTCCGCGAGCTGGCGAGCGCTGCGTCTTCCTGGCGCGACCGCCCGCAGGTCTTCGACGATCGCGTAAAGCCGGTCGGTTCGGTTCACGCCCCCGACGCTAGCCACGGCCACCGACAGTTTCGGGTCGTGTGTGGGTGGGGGGGGGGGGGACACAGGCCGCGGCACAAACAACACAACCAAACCCACCCCCCACCAAACCCGCGCGCCAACGCGGCCCGCAG
>NZ_JBHWEB010000017.1:39891-102350 GCF_042734395.1 Amycolatopsis sp. NPDC059657
GGTCTCCCCCCCCCGCGGCTCCCCCGGCCCCCCGCTTTTTTGGGGTGGTTTGTTTCCCCTCGGTCCCCCCCGGCGGGCAACACTCACGAGGCCCTAGCAGCGGCCGAGCATGTCCGTCAGCGCGGTCTTCTCGGCCGAATTGATCGTCAGCTTGTACTTGTACTTCGAGCCGACCCACATGCGGGCGTAGGTGCACCAGTAACCGGTGAGCGGCGGCTTCCAGGCGTCGGGCGACTTGTCGCCCTTCTGCTGGTTGACGTTGTCCGTGACCGCGATGAGCTGCGGGCCGGAGAGATCGTTGGCGAAGGCCTGACGCTGCGCCGTGGTCCATTTCGCGGCGCCGGTGCGCCAGGCGTCGGCGAGCGGGACGACGTGGTCGATGTCGATGTCGGAGGCCGCTGTCCAGGTCGCGCCGTCGTACGGGCTGACCCACTTGCCGCCGGTCGGCGCGCAGTCGGAGCCGGTGGTGACGCCGATGCCGTCGCGTTTGAGGACGACCTCGCGGGTGTTGCAGCTGTTGCCCTGGTCGATCCAATGCGGGAACAGGGTGCGGCTGTAGCCGTTGAGCGTGCCGTCGGGTGCGACGGTCAAGGTGGTGAGGTTGGACTTCGCGGTGGCGGCGGACGGGATACCCGGTGGGGTGGCGTCGGCCGCTCCGGCGATACCGACGGTGAGCATCGCGCTGATGCCCAAAGCGGTCAACGAGCGACGAACCAGGCGAAACGTTGGCATGGGCTGCCTCCGTGTCGAGTGCAGGGACAGCTAACCCTGGCTCACGGAAGTGACCTCGGCAACACTTGTGGGTGACATTTGGTTAATGGCTAACCAACACCGCGTACCAGGCGCAGGTCCTCGGTGTGCCGATACCAGGTCCACCGGTTCAGCGCGCGCGGGTGCACGACGCCGTCGTAGATCGGCCTGGTCGGGATGCAGCCGAGCTGGAACGCGCGTGACTCGAAGTCCGCCGGGCGCTTGAAGAAGGCGCCCTTCACCACGCGCACCGCGAGCCCCGGTCCTGTCCCGCTCGGCTCGACCTCGATCGACCGCGCGGGGCCACGCAGCGCGAGCTTCTCGTCGCAGTACGCCACGCCGCGCACGGTCGGGATCCGGCCGCGGCCGACCAGCACGCCGCCCGCGTCGTCGCGGATGAGCGGGACCGGGTCGGCGTCGCCACGGACAGCGAGCGCGAGCGCACGCAGCGGATCCGTCGGCAGGCCCCAGATCTCGGCGACCGCGGACTCCGGGTCGGTCGGCACGAACCCGACCGACACGCCAGCCAACTGTTCTTTTCGTAACAGTCGCAGCACCACCGCCGCGAGGTCCGCGTCGGACCCGCCGACGATCAGCCGGTCGCTTTCGCCCAGCAAGGGGTCCACATCCGCCTTGCCGGGACGTGACGGCAGCCGCACGGTCCTGACCTCGTCCACGTCAGGAATTTTCTCCGTATCGGGTCCACAAGCCAGCACCAGTCCCCGCACGCCAGCGGCCTCCGTTACGCTCATGCACCGGCATTCGCCTGCGCCCTTGTCTGTCGAACATCAGGAGTGTCACATGCCGGCCATCGTGCTCATCGGCGCCCAGTGGGGCGACGAAGGTAAGGGCAAGGCCACCGACCTGCTCGGCGACCGCGTCCAGTGGGTCGTCCGCTACCAGGGCGGTAACAACGCCGGTCACACCGTCGTTCTACCCAACGGCCAGGACTTCGCGCTGCACCTCATCCCGTCGGGCATCCTCACGCCCGGCGTCACCAACGTGATCGGCAACGGCGTCGTCGTCGACCCCGGTGTGCTGCTCGAGGAGATCGCCGGGCTCGAGGCACGCGACGTCGACACCAGCCGCCTGCTGATCTCCGCCGACGCGCATTTGATCATGCCGTACCACGTGGCGATCGATAAGGTCACCGAGCGTTACCTCGGTAGCCGCAAGATCGGCACCACCGGCCGCGGCATCGGGCCCTGCTACCAGGACAAGATCGCCCGCGTCGGCGTCCGTGTGCAGGACCTGCTCGACGAGAAGATCTTCCGCCAGAAGGTCGAGGCCGCGCTGGAGTTCAAGAACCAGGTGCTGGTCAAGGTGTACAACCGCAAGGCACTCGACGCCGACGAGGTCTGCGACGAGGTGCTCGCGGCAGGCGAGAAGTTCGCGCACCGCATCGCCGACTCGCGGCTGCAGCTCAACCAGGCGCTGGAGCGCGGCGAGACGATCCTGCTCGAGGGCTCGCAGGGCACCCTGCTCGACGTCGACCACGGCACGTACCCGTTCGTCACCTCGTCGAACCCGACCGCGGGCGGCGCGAGCGCCGGTTCCGGTATCGGCCCCGGCCGGATCGGCACCGTGCTGGGCATCCTCAAGGCGTACACCACGCGCGTCGGCTCCGGCCCGTTCCCGACCGAGCTGCACGACGAGTCCGGCGAGTACCTGCGCAAGACCGGCGGCGAGGTCGGCGTGACCACCGGCCGCGCCCGGCGCACCGGCTGGTTCGACGCGGTCATCGCGCGGTACGCGGCGCGGGTCAACGGCATCACCGACTTCTTCCTCACCAAGCTCGACGTGCTGTCCGGCTTGGAGAAGGTTCCGGTGTGCGTCGGCTACGAGGTCGACGGGTTCAAGACCTACGACATGCCGATGACGCAGACCGACGTGCACCACGCCACGCCGATCTACGAAGAGCGTCCCGGCTGGTTCGAGGACATCTCGGCCTGCCGCACCTTCGAGGAGCTGCCCGCGAACGCCCGCGCGTACGTCGAGTACCTCGAAGAGCTTTCGGGCGCGCGTATCTCCGCGATCGGTGTCGGACCGGGCCGCGAGCAGACGATCGTGCGGCACGAGTTCATCTAACGGGACATTTCATCTGGCGAGACGAGGAATAACCCCGGCCGGACCGGGTTGCCCCTGCCATGACCATTGGGGTAGCCCTTCCGTCCGGGGACACGGACGGCGCGAGCAATCTCGTCGAAGAGCTCATCGACCAGACCAGGCAGGCCGCGGCCGCCGGTATCGACTCGGTGTGGTTCTCGCAGCTGCAGAACTACGACGCGGTGACCGTGGCCGCGCTCGCCGGGCGTGAAGTGCCCGGCATCGCGGTCGGCAGCTCGGTCGTGCCGATCTATCCCAGGCACCCGCTGCTGCTGTCTGCGCTCGGCCAGACCGCGCAGGCGGCGACCGGCGGGCGGTTCACGCTCGGCGTCGGCCTCGGCTCAGAGAAGCTGCTGAAGCCCGCGTACGGCGTCGACTACCCGCCGCCGATCCGGCACCTGCGCGAGTATCTGACCGCGCTGCGGCCGTTGCTGAACGGCGAAGCGGCCGAGTTCGACGGCGAGCTCCTCAGTTCGCACCCGTTCGCCCCGACGGCCGTTCCCGGCTCGGCGCCGGTCCCGATACTGGTCGCGGCGATGGGCCCGCAGGCGCTCAAGGTGACCGGCGAGCTGGCTGACGGGACGCTGCCGTTCCTGGCAGGGCCGCGTGCGCTCGCCGAACTCATCGTCCCGGTCATCAACGCGGCCGCTGAGTCGGCAGGGCGGCCCAAGCCGAAGATCGTCGCCGCGTTCCCGGCCATCGTCACGAGCGATGTCGACACCACCCGTGAGAAGGCGGCCGCGAACCTCGCATTCTACGACTCGATCCCGTCGTACCAGAAGATCCTTGCCGCGGAAGGTGTTTCGGCCGCGCACGAGCTCGCGGCGATCGGCGACGAGGAGACCGTGGCCGCCGCCATCCGGCGGTACTTCGACGCGGGCGCCACCGAAGTGGTCATCACTCAGGCCGGTATCCACTCGTCCGAAGATCGGCTGCGCACCTGGAGACTGGCCGGTGACCAGACATTGGTGCACTCGAATTGATCGGGGTTGCCGATAAGCGGGTTTAGCGTGGCGCATGACCATCGGTGTGACCATCCCGGCCAGTGACACATACGCTGCCGCCAATCTCGTCGACGAGTTGGTGGTCCAGACCAGGCAGGCCGCCGACGCGGGGCTGAGCTCGGTCTGGTTCCCGCAATTGCTGGACTACGACGCCGTCACGGTGGCCGCGCTGGCCGGCCGGGAGGTTCCCGGCATTTCGGTCGGAACGGGTGTGGTGCCGCTTTATCCGCGGCACCCGTTGCTGGTGTCCGCGCTCGCGCAGACCGCGCAGGCGGCCACCGGCGGGCGGTTCACGCTAGGTCTCGGGCTGGGCGCGAGGCCGTTCCTGGAGCCGGTTTTCGGGCAGCCGTATCCGTCGCCGATCGAGCATCTGCGTGAATACCTGACCGTGCTGCGGCCATTGGTCAACGGCGAGGAGACCGAGTTCGACGGCGAGACCGTCAGCCTGCATCCGTCGATGCCGACGGCCGTGCCCGGTGCGAAGCCGGTGCCGATCATCGTGGCCGCGATGGGACCGCGTGCATTGGCCGTCGCTGGTGAACTCGCCGACGGGACCCTGCCGTATTTGGCGGGGCCCCAGGCTTTGTCGGCGAACATCGTGCCGGTGATCGGCCGGGCGGCCAAGTCGGCGGGCCGCCCGGCGCCCAAGGTCATCGCGGTGTTCCCGGCCGTGGTCACCCGCGAGGTCGACGCGACCCGTGAGGTGCTGGCCGAGCGGCTCGCGGTGTACGAAACGATTCCGTCTTATCAGCGAATCCTTGCCGCGGAAGGGGTTTCGCACGCGGCCGACCTGGCGGTGATCGGCAACGAGGAGACGGTCGCGGCGGCTGTACGGCGGTACTTCGACGCGGGGGCGACCGATGTGGTGATCAGCCAGGCGGGTGTCCGTTCGAGCGAAGACCGCCTGCGCACGTGGCGATTGCTGGGTGAGCTCAACAAACGCTGACGACCGTCGAGAGCGCGCCCTGCCAGCCGCCCGCCTTCGCTCGTACGGCGAGGTAGCTTTTCTGGTTGTTCACGGGGAAGTTCGGCAGCGAAGTCGCGGTCGTCGACGTGATCTGAGGGCTGCTCAGGTTCGCCTTGGTGTCGAGGTAGACGTCATACGCCGATGCGCCGGGGATCGCGGGCCACGAGAGGTTGGCGTTGCTGTTGGAACCGTTGCAGGCATTGGCGGTGGCCGTGAGCGCCGGCGCGGCCAGCGTGCCCGCCTTGCCGTAGGCGGAGCCGGTGTTCGACGTCGACCACGCCGCACCGGCTTCGCCCGCGAGCACCAGGATCGCCGCCAGCGCGAGTACGGCGATCCTGGTCATCCGCTCACCACCGTGACCGTCACCGGGATGGTGAAAGTGGCGTTCTGGCAACCGTTGTCCGAAGCCGTCGACATGGTCACCGCGTCGGCCAGCGTCAGCGTCGCGCTGCCGTTGGCGGCCACCGAACCGGACAGCGCCTGTGTGGTGAACGTGACCCCGGTGACCGAGCAGGAGCCGGACCCGCCGGTCGCGGTCGCCGCGCCCGCACCGGCGATCGTGGTGACCTTGACGGGATACGGGTTCGGGTTGTTCACCAGCACCTTGGCGGTGCCCTTGCCACCGGGGTACAGGTCGCCGGTGGTCACCGCGGTGACGCCGGTGGTCGGCGCCAGCGCGGAACCTGCCTTCGCCGACGCGGTGCCCGCGCCGGTGGAACTCCAAGCGGCGTAAGCGATTCCGCCGGTGAGCGCGACGGCCGTGACGCCGCCGACGATGAGGTAGTGCCGAGGCCGGAGCCTGCGCTGGGTGACGCGTCGGTGCGAGGTCATGATTTCGTGGCCGTTCCGGAGTAGGTCAGCGGGAAGGTGACGTTCTTGCAGGCGTCCGGCGCGGCGACCGCCAGATGGGTGGTCAGCGCGACCTCGGCGAACCCCTGCTTCGGCACCACGAGTGCCGTGGCGAGCGGGTCGACCCTGACCAAGTCGGGCCGGCACGCGGGGTTCGAGGTCGCGGTGACCGTCGCGGTCAGCGCGGTGACCTTGATCGGGAAGTTCTCGGTGTTCCCGATCCGCACCCACCGTGCGCCGGTGGCGCCCGGGTACAGCGCGGTGCTGCGCCCGGGCACGTCCGAGACCGTGAACCCCGCCTTGCCGGCTGACTGCTGCGGGACGCACGCCGCGGTCAGCGCGAGTGTCACCGCCAGGACGGCGTAACGCATCAGGCCGCGGAGGCCAGCGTGGCCGTCAAGTTGAGCGAGAAGGTCTTGCCCTGACAGGCATCGTCGGCGTCGGTTGTCATGTGCGCTGTGAGCGTGTACGTCGCCGAACCGTTCGCGCCGATCGTGCCGCTCGGGTTGCTCACGGCGTCGCTGGTGACCGAACCCGCGCCACAGCCGCCGTCGGCGGCCGAGCTGCCGGTCGAAATCGAGGTGACCTTGACGGGGTAGGAGTTCGGGTTGTTCACGGTGATCGTGAAGGTCTTGGCGGCGCCGGGGTAGAGCGCGTCCGAAGTGCCGGTCGGCGAAATCGTGGAGTTCAGCGCGGTCGTCGAAGTGACGGAGCCGGAACCGGCGCCGGAGCTGGACCATGCGGCGTACGCGACGCCCGCCATGGTCAGCGCGCCTGCGGCGGCGAGAGCGATCGCGGTCTTCTTGCTGAACTTGCGCATCAACGGCTCCTCGGTGAGTTCCTTGGGGAATACCGAGAATTCTGCGGGTAACGCGATTCGCGCGCGGCGGTAAACCGGCCCGGTTTTGCTTGCCCCTAGGCCCCTTGTGATTCGAATCGGCGCCTGTTATGCGCGAGTTCGCTCGTGATCGGCATGTATTCGAAGCGAGATCACGAACAATGTAACGGCCTCATCCGGCGCGTGTGCTGAACCTCGACGTCAGCGTGAGCTCCTCCAAATCCAGCTCCCGCAAGACCTTGCGAAGGATGTCGTCATCGAGCCTGCCGGCCTCACGTTCGGCGATCATTGCCTCACGCTGGATGACGAGCAGTTCGCGGCGCGCCTTGGCGAATTGGGCTTGCGGGCTGGCGACGCGTTCCTCCGCCGACAAGGAAATGCCGGCGGCGGCGAAGCGATAGCGGCTTTCGATGAGGTTGTCGAGGCGCTGCCTGATCTTTTCCACTTTCTCCTGCGGTACGTCCATAGTGGACACCCGCTCGCGCATGATCTCCGCGAGCCGCTCCTTGGCGGCCGCCTGCGCGACCGTGCGGGCGGCCATCTCCTCCTCGGCGTCGCGGATCGCCTCGTCGGGGTCCGCCACTTTCAGCTTCCTGATCAGCGCGGGCAGGGTGAGGCCTTGGATCAGCAGCGTCCCGATCGCCACGGTGAACGCGAACAGCTGGATCTCGGTGCGGCCTGGCACGTCGACGGGGATACCGGTCGCTGCCGCCAGCGTGACCACGCCTCGCATGCCGGTCCACGAGACCACCGCCAGATGCCGCCACGGCGGCACCGCGCGTTCGCGGCCGAACAGCCGTGCCGTCTGCGGGAGATAGCTCGAAATGAACACGGCCGGTATCCGCACGAGCATGGTCACCATCAGCACGACCAGCGCGCACCACAGGAGCGTGCCGTCGGACCGGGCGGCGGCGTGCGCGTTTTCGAGCACGAACGGCAGCTGCAGGCCCATCAACGCGAACACCAGCGCTTCGAGCAGCACGTCGATCGACGCCCACACCGACGAGTCCTGCATACGCGTCGCGGGACTGCCGTACCGCAGTGACTTGTGGCCGAGGTAGAGGCCCGCGGCGACGACCGCGAGCACGCCGGAGCCGTGGATGTGCTCGGCGGCGACATAGGCGGCGAACGGAACGATGATGCCGAAGGTCGACTCGATCAGCGGATCGTCGAGCTTGTGGCGGATCAGCCCGACGAGCACGCCGATCACCAGCCCGATCCCGATGCCGACCACGGTCGCGACGGCGAACACCACCACACCGCCGCCGATCGACCCCGCCGTGCCGAGTGCGGCGGCGATCCCGATCTTGTACAGGGTCAGCGCGGCGGCGTCGTTGACCAGGCTTTCCCCGGTGAGCACCGCCATCACCCGGCGTGGCAGGCCGAGCCTGCGGCCGATCGCGACCGCGGTCACCGCGTCCGGCGGGGCGACCACGGCGCCGAGCACCAGCGCCGAAGCGAACGGCAGGTCCGGCAGCAGCAGGTGCACGACCAGTCCGACCACCAGCGCGGTGACCACGACCAGTGCCACGCCGAGCGAGATGATCGGCCGCAGGTTGCTCTTGAAATGCGCGACCGAACTCTCCAGCGAGGTCGAGTAGAGCAGCGGCGGTAGCACGACCGTCAGCACCAGTTCCGGCTCCAGTTCGACCCTCGGCATGCCGGGAATGAACGAGACGCCGAGCGCGACCACCACGATCAGCAGCGGCGCCGACTGGTTGAACCGGCGCGCGAACGCGGTCAGGCCGAGTGAGCCCGCGAGTACGGCCATCAGGGTGAGCAGCTGCATGGGTGACCTCCAGCGCTGATCTTCGCCGACCCGCCGTCCCGCCGCGCGGAAAGGGGTTCACAGTTCTTCTGGTGAGTGGAAGTAATCTGGACTACACTGTGCGCTATGCGAATGCTTGTGCGCACTTAGAACAAGTGCTCTTGACGGAGGTTCCCGATGCCGGAGACAGCTGAGAGAAGTCGCTGGGTGGTCCCGCTCGCCTGGTCCGCCGTGCTCTTGGACGGCTTTGACCTGGTGGTGCTGGGTGTGGTCGTCCCGGTGCTGCTGGCGGGCAAGGTATGGGGGCTGACGGCGGGCTCGGTGGCGGTGGTGTCGACGTTCGGACTGGTCGGCATGACCATCGGCGCGATGGCCATCGGCACGATCACCGACGTGATCGGCAGGCGCAAGGCGTTGATCATCGCGGTGGCCGCGTTCTCGGTGTTCACCGCGTTGTGCGCGGTGGCACCGTCGGCGTTCTGGTTCGGGCTGCTGCGTTTCCTGGCCGGGCTCGGCCTCGGTGGCTGCCTGCCAACGGCCATCACGCTGGTCACCGAGCATTCACGCCGCGGAAAGGGCAGTAGTGCGGCGACCACGGTGATGACCGGGTATCACGTCGGCGCGGTGCTCACGGCGCTGCTGGGCATCTCGGTGATCCCGGCCTTCGGCTGGCAGGCGATGTTCGTCATCGGCGCGCTGCCCGCGGTCGTGCTGGTCCCGTTGATGGTGCGCTACCTGCCCGAGTCGGAAGCCTTCAAGCAGGAGGAGACCAAGCCGGGCGCCGAGGTGGTCGGCAAGCTGTTCAAGGGCGGGCTGTTCCTGTCGACGATCGCGTTCTGGGTGACCTCGTTCATGGGCCTGCTGCTGGTCTACGGCCTCAACACCTGGCTGCCGCAGATCATGCGCGTCGCCGGTTACCCGCTGGGCGCCGCGCTCGGCCTGCTGCTCACCTTGAACCTGGGCGGCATCGTCGGCCTGCTCATCGCCGGCTACGTCGCGGACCGCGTCGGCGTCCGCCGCTCGACCATCACGTGGTTCGCCGCGGCGGCGGCCTTCTTGGCTCTGTTGAGCGTGAAACTGCCCTCGGTGGGCCTGTATGTGGCGGTCTTCCTGACGGGCATGTTCGTGTTCAGCGCCCAGGTGCTGGTCTACGCCTTCGTCACTCGGACCTACGGCGCCGAAATCCGCGCCACCGGCCTCGGCTGGACCGCGGGCGTCGGACGGCTCGGCGCCATCACCGGCCCGCTGCTCGGCGGCTTCCTCCTCGACGCGGGCATCGCCTACCCCTGGGGCTTCTACGCCTTCGCCATCGTCGGCGCACTGGGCGCCGCCAGCATCACCCTGGTCCGCACCCGCTCCCGCACCCCCGTCGCCTAACCCACCCCTCGTTCCGCCAAGGAAAGGTCAGTGCCAGGTCGGCCTAGCGTGCCGACTTCCCAGGTACGCGTGTCGACTCCCTGGGTACGCGTGTCGACTCCCTGGGTACGCGTGTCGACTCCCTGGGTACGCGTGTCGTCCATCTGTGCACGGGTGGCGTCCGTCTGCGCACGCCTTCGGCTAAGGGGTCGTGAGTGTTGCGGCCGGTTCTAACCGGCCGTACCACTCACGACTCGTGTGTCGGCGCGAGTGGGAGATTTGCTCCGTTGGGTGCATTAATTCCTCCACTCGCTCGCCCCATCCACCCTTGGCACGTGACAAGGGGCGCCCTTGCGACGCTCTGGGTGACAAGGGCCGCCCTTGTCACCCAGACCGGTCGCAACGCTCACGACCCCAGGCGGCGGTGGCGGGTTGACGGGACGCGCAGGATCGTGGCGTCGGCCGGGCTCAAGGACTTGGCGAGGAAGACGGCGGCGCCCCAAGACCGGATCAGCGTCCGGGACTCTGCGATCAGCAGCAGGTCCGTCTCGGGGTCGGTGGCGAACTCGATCGCGTAGCGGAGCAAGGACGTGCAGCGCTGGGCGACGTCGTCGGCGATGACCTCGGTCGCCCACGCGGTGATGCGCAGGTCGTGGTCGAGCGCGAAGCGTCGGCAGTTGTCGCGGAGTTCCGCGAGGCTCGCGGCGGCGGAGGACGCCGTGCAGCAGTAGGCGGTCGCCGACGGCAGGCGCGCCAGTTTCGGGTGCCCGAAGAGAATCATGGGTAGCCCCTTCCCACCCACTCAGTGTGCGGAAGGAATAAGGGGACGTCAGCGGCACAACGGCCTTGAGCGGAAGATCCGTTAGCCTCTTGTTTTCAGTACAAGCGGGTGATAATCGGCCGTTCGGCGGTAACCTCTTGCGCGTGATCGGTGACTCCGACCGTCGAGAGCAGTGGCTGCGTGCCTCCCAGGACATCACGGGCGCCTTGTTGTCCGGCGATGATCCGCGCGCCGCGCTGCGTGTCGTCGCCGAGCGGGCACGCATGCTCGCGAACGCGCCCATCGCCGTCATCGCGGTGCCAGACGAGGACAATGCGGCGAACCTCATTTTCGACGTGGTGGACGGCGTCGGCATGGGCGGCGAAAAGGTGAACGGCTTGTCGGTGCCGATCGCCGAAACGGGATCGGGGCACGTCTATCTCAGCGGCCGGTCAATGATTTTCAATCAATACGGCACTAAGGTTCGCGCCAGGTCGAAAGACCCCGAAAATGAACTGCCGGAGCGGGTCACCGAACTCGACTCGTCCGTGGCCGTTCCGCTTTCCTTCGCCGACGAGGTGCTCGGTGTGCTGCTGCTGGCCCGGCTCCACGGTCAGCCCGAGTTCACCAACGCCGATCTGGAGCTCGCGGAGAGCTTCGCCGCGCACGCCGCCGTCGCGATCCAGTTCGGCCGCGCCGCCGAAGCCAGGCGGATGCTCGCGATCTTCGAGGACCGCGACCGGATCGCGCGCGATCTGCACGACCTGGTCATCCAGCGGCTGTTCGCCATCGGACTCGGCCTCGAAGGCGTCAGCATGCAGACGGAGCCGAAGACCGCGGACCGGCTGACCGCGTTCACCAAGCAGCTCGACGAGACCATCCGCGAGATCCGCCGCACGATCTTCTCGCTGCAGGAAGAGCCGGACGGCCAAACAAGCCTGCGCACGGAAATGCTCCGCTGCGTCCGCGAGGTGACGGCCGCGCTCGGGTTCGAACCCAGGGTCTCCTTCGACGGCCCGCTCGACTCGCTCGTGCCGGACGTCGTCCGCCCCGATCTGCTCGCGACGCTGCGCGAGGCGTTGTCCAACGCCGCGCGCCACGCGAAGGCCTCGGCCGTCGACGTCGACATCCGCGTCGACCGCGGTGGCACCGAACTCGTCCTGTCCGTCACCGACGACGGTGTCGGCCCGCCGGTCGAACCGGGCAGGCGCAGCGGACTTTCCAACCTCGCGAGCCGGGCCGAACGCTGGCATGGCGCGTTCACCTTCAAGCCGGCGCCCGGTGGCGGCGCCGCACTCAACTGGACCGTGAAACTACCCCGGGAGGCCCGAGTATGACGATCTCCGTGTTCCTGCTCGACGATCACGAACTGGTCCGCGAGGGCCTGCGCACCGTGCTCGAGAACGCGGGTGACCTGGAGGTCGTCGGTGAGGCAGGCTCGGCGGCCGAGGCGCTGGTGCGGATACCGGCCGCCAAGCCGCAGGTCGCCATCCTCGACGTGCGGCTGCCGGACGGCGACGGCGTCACCGTCTGCCGCGAGATCCGCTCGCTGCTCGACCCGCCGCCCGCGTGCTTGATGCTCACCTCGTACTCCGACGACGAGGCGCTGTTCGGCGCGATCATGGCCGGCGCCGCGGGCTACCTACTCAAGCAGATCTCGGGTATGGATCTCGTCGCCGCCGTCCGGACAGTTTCGGACGGCGGTTCGCTGCTCGACGCCAAAGTCACCGCGACGGTCATGAGCAGGCTGCGCGGTGAGACCGGCGCGACCGACCCACGTTACGCCTCGCTGAGCCCGCAGGAGCAGCGCGTGCTGGCCCTGATCGCCGACGGCCTGACCAACCGCGAGATCGCCAGGCGGCTTTATCTCGCGGAGAAGACCGTGAAGAACTACGTGTCCGCTGTCCTGCACAAACTGGGCCTGACCAGGCGAACAGAGGCAGCGGTCTACGCCGAACGCAACCGTCCGAAGGGGGCGTCTACTTCTGAGTAGGGTCCTTCGGCCCTGGTTGCTCCTGCAGGCATCACCGAAAGTGGAGATCACCGTAGTGGGTGAATGCAGGAGTGAACATGTTCGATTCAGTCGGTCCGGAGGTGTTGGACCGCCTCGCGTGCCTGGAGCTGCTGGGCAGCGTTGGTCTCGGCCGGATCGTCTACACCGAACGTGCCATGCCCGCGATCCAGCCGGTCCAGTTCACCGTGCACGAAGAAGCCGTGATCATCCGCGCGAGCCCCGGCGGCAAACTGTCCGCTGCGGCTCGCGGCGCGGTGGTCGCGTTCGAAGCAGGCTCCTTTTCGGACGATCTCTCCAGTGGCTGGAGTGTCCGGGTGGTCGGCCAGGCCACCGAGATCCGCTGCCCGCAAGAAGTCGCCATGCTCAAAGGCATTTCACTGCCCGGCTGGTCACCCGCGCCCGACGACCTCTACCTCCGCATCCCCATCGAGGTCGTGTCCGGCCGCCGCATCCGAGATGACCAGAACGGCATAAAGCCCGCTCTATCCCAGTAGCTTTTCGAGCTGATCGGGGATGACCGAGCCGTCGGGGCGCAGTACGGGGCCCGCGCTGCCGTCGGGGTTCGTGTAGGCCGTCGTCGAGCAGGGGTAAGGCGAGGTCTTGGCCGGCAGCGGCTGGATGAACATCGGGTTCACCAGCCATTTCCCGTCGCCGTCGCCGAACGCGTGGCACATCAGCTCGGCCTTGTTCCGGTTGATCACCAGCCGGAGTCCGCGCGCGTCGCCGGTGAACGTGACGTCCGTGGTCGAGTCGCCTGCCGCGAACACCTGACGGCCACGCGTGGTCCACGCCGCCGGTCCGCGCTCGCCGAAGATCTCCTGGTTGATCCAGCAACGCTTGCCGTCGATGTACGTGATCGCGGCGCCGTCACCACCGCACGGCACGAGCCGCGCGGTCTGCTTGCCGCGCGAGATCTCCGTGCGCACGCCGATCACCCGGCCGGGGGCGATCCCGACGCCGGACGCCCACACCTTCGCGACCACGTCGGCGGACGCCGACACGATCCATACGTCGTAGTGCGCGCGCTGCAGCGCGCGGATCAAGTCGCGCTGCTGGTCGTAGTAGCGCACCCAGCCGGTCACCTGCTTGCTGCCGACCCGCTGCGTCGTCCCGATCGGCGCGGCGAGATTTTCCCGCCTGGCGGCCAAAGTGAACGCCGCGAGCTCCCACGGCGTGTGCCCGGCGAGCAGCTGCGCGGCCCACGCGTACTGCGGTTCCACCCGACGGTGGTTCCAACCGGCGAAAGCCGCCTTGCCGCCCGAGGTCTTGCCGTCGGTGTAGATCGACAGGATCTCGTCGGCGCACCGGGTGTCCAGCCCGCTTGTCCACAAAGGACCGCTGCCGCAGTTGGCCGCGAGCGAAGCGGCCGCGTCATCGGTCAGGAAAGCCGACGTGGATTTCCAGTCGCGCGGTGCCACGATCTTGTTGTTGCGCAACATCCAGAACGTCATCGCATCGCCGATGTCGTTGCGCACCACGGTGTTGTCCCAGTCGAAGACCGCGACCCCACGCTCGGTGCAGATCATCCGCTGCAACTCGGCGTGGTTCTGGCCGTACCAGGCCGGATCCGCCTTGAGCTGCGGGCAAGCCGGGTGGCGTGCCGGCGCCGCTTGTGCGGGCGGCGCCACGAGTCCGAGTACCGCGGCGACCGCCGCCAGCACGCCACCCAGCTTCATCCCAGCTCCTTGAGTTCCTGTTCGACGGCGGCCAGTTCCGCCTCGGAACCTTGCACCTTCGGTCCCTTGAACCACTTCCGCGCGGACAGTACCCACCACAGCGCCGCGCCGCCGAGCACGACGAGGAACGCGATCGGGGTGTAGTTGAAGCTGTCCACGGTGACCGGTGCCGCCTGCGGCAGCATGAACAGCACGAAGATCAGCGCGACCCAGATGGTCGCCACGATGCCGACCGGCTTGCCCCACTTGCCGAGGTTCCACGGGCCCTTTTCGAAGTCGTCGCCCTTGCGGACCCGCAGGAACACCGGGATCACGTAGGCGACGTAAAGCCCGACGACCGCGATCGACGTCACCGCCGCGTAAGCCGTCGCGCTCCACAGATACGGCAGCGCCAACAGCAACGCGCCGCCCGCGGCGAGCCAGACCGCGTTGGTCGGGGTCTGCGTGCGCTTGTTGATCTTGTGCCAGAAGTTCGATCCAGGGATCGCGCCGTCGCGGGCGAAGGCGTAGATCATCCGCGAGTTCGCGGTCACCGAAGCCATGCCGCAGAACAACTGCGCGCCGATGCAGATCAGCAGCAGCAGCTTGCCGGTGGTCGCGCCGGTCGCGTCGATGAAGATCTGTGCTGGCGGCACGCCGGTGGCCGAGCCGACCGAACCGTCGTAGTCCTGGATCGCGAAGGTCAGCCCGATCAGCAGGATCCAGCCCGCGACGAGCGAGACGAGGATCGAGTTGATGATGCCGCGCGGTCCCGCTTTGGCCGCGTTCTTGGTCTCTTCGGTCATGTGCGCGGACGCGTCGTACCCGGTCAGCGTGTACTGCGCGAGCAGCAGCCCGAGTGCGAACACGTAGACCGGAGAGCCCCAGCCGGTGTTGTTCACGAAACTGCCGAACACGAACGACGCGCTCTGGTGCTTGTCCGGCACGACGATCAGCACGCCGACGATCACCAGCACGCCGAGCAGGTGCCACCACACGCTGATCCCGTTGAACAACGCCACCAGCTTCACGCCGAAGGTGTTCAGCGCGCCGTGCACGACCAGGATGATCGCGAGCAGCAGGATGGTGTGCCCCGGTGTCGCCGCGTACCCGAACTGCAGGTCCAGGAAGGCGTTGAGGAACAACGCGGCGCCGAAGTCGATACCGGCGGTGACCGCGATCTGCCCGATCAGGTTGAACCAGCCGGTGAACCACGACCACGCGGCGCCGTTGCTGGGCGCCAGTTTCGCGGCCCAGTAGTACAGCCCGCCCGCGGTCGGATAGCTCGAGCAGACCTCCGCCATGCCGAGGCCGACCAGGATGACGAACACGCCGACCAGTGGCCAGCCCCAGATCATCGCGGCCGGCCCGCCGGTCTTCATGCCGAACCCGTAGAGCGTCAGGCAGCCGGAGAGGATCGAGATGATGGTGAACGAGACGGCGAAGTTGGAGAACGCCGACATCGTGCGTTTGAGCTCTTGGGCGTAACCGAGCTTGTGGAGGAGGGCGGCATCGTCGTCGGCGGCGCTCTGCTTGTCTGACACGTCCATGGGGCACCCACTTAAAAGGTATACGGACAGACCATTGAGACCCGCCGAAATTAGACCCCGCTGCTCAGAGGTGTCAAGGCCCCGTCAAGAACTCGTCCGCAGGCTACGGAACCTGGCGTGGAACACCCATGGAACGCCCGTGGAACGCCTTGAGGGTGAAGGCGCGGCCATCGGGCCGCCGCCAGTCCACAAGGAGAAGCAGCATGAGCACCTCCAGACCCTGGAAGCGCCGCATCACGCGGGCGGCCGCCATCACCGCCGTCGGCGCGAGCGCACTCGTCATGTCCGCTGTCCCGTCGATGGCCGCGCAGAAGTGCACCGGCGCGGCCGAGGCCAACGTGTGCCTGTCCATCGACCGGCTCTCGAACGGGGAGTACGCGGTCCACCTCGGCATCGACTGGCACATCAGCAAGTCGGACGCCGAGGCGATCATCCTCGGCGGCGGGCCGCTCCGTGCCGAGATGATCGGCGACGACGCGTTCTCCGACGATCACCTCTTCGACGTGCCGCTGACCGACGCCGGCGCTTCCGACGGATTCGGCCTCAGCATCGACTTCGACCGCGTCGTCCCGGCGTTCTTCCTCGACGAGGACAACACCCCGTTCGACCGCACGGACGAGGTGTTCGGCCGGATCAAGATCACCGACCGGCGCACCAACTCGACGCGGACGTTCGACACGCCCGAGTTCGTCCAGCGTTTCTGATTCGCCGTTTCGGTGCGGTGGTCACGGCCCGGTGGCGAACTCCGCCTCGAGCTGCCGGGCCGGTGGCCACGCGCCTTCGAAGACGTTGGAGACGACCGTGTGCGTGATGCCGCGCACGGGGTCGTGGACGCTGCGGAACGAGACGCCGGGATCGCCGCCCTGCAGCATCACCACATCGTCGCGGTGGCGCCAGAAACCGAGTGCGTAGCCGGCGCCGCCGTGCTTGGTCTCGGGCGTGCGCCGCCGCATCACCTCCGGCACGTCCGGGATCAGCTTCCCGGCGAACAACGCCTGCCAGAAGGCGTGGAAGTCGGCGACCGTGGTGTAGATGCCGCCGTCGCCGTTGCCGCGGACCGGCAGGTCGAAGAGGTTGGACCGGGTCTCGGAGACATAGCCGGTCGCCATCCGGCCCAGAGGTTCGTCCGAGCGCAGGAATTCGGTGTCGTGCATGCCGGCGGGCACGCACACCCGCTCGCGCACGAGATCGTGGAACGGCACGCCGCTCACCCGCTCGGCGATCAGCGCGAGCACGACGAAACCGCCGTTGCAATAAGAAAAGTCGGTGCCTGCGGCGAATTTCGTCGGATAACCGTCGAGTATCGGCACGAAACTCTCGGTCGTGTCGAGCAGCGCGACATTGAAGACCGGTTCTTCTTCGGCGTCTTCGTCGTAGTAATCGCCGATCCCGGAACGGTTCGCGAGCAAATGCTCGACGGTGACGTCGGCCGCGATCAACGGCAGGTCGTCGCCGAGCACCGAACGCGCGGTGGTCGACAGCGAGAGCGAGCCGTCGGCGATCAGGCTCAGCACGGTGACCGCGGTGAGTCCCTTGGTACCGCTGGCGATCGCGAAGCGGGTGTCGACGGTGTTGGCGACGCCATGGCCGCGATGCGCGAAACCATAGGCCTTCGCCAACACCGTCTCACCGCCGCGATCAATGCGGATCACGCCGGAAAAGTCCTGGGGAGGTTCGATCATTCACCCAGGATCGACGGTCTCAGCGGAAAGCGCGAACGCTTTCCAGAGCCGTGTCCGGCTGGTCGGCGAAAAAGCCGTCGATTCCTGCCCTTAAGTACGCCTCTTCTTCCGCGAAGACGTTCCCGTAGCGCGCCGGGTCGGCCGACGAACGGAGGCCGACCGGCAGGAAGTTGTTCTCGTTGCGGAAGGTGTACGGCTGCACCTGCAGCTTGGCGGCGTGCGCGTCCTTGACGAGCGCGGTCGGCTTGGTGAGGTTGCCGGTCGCGTCGAGCGGGATGATCTGCGCCTTCTCCGGGCCGAGGTAGGTGGCGTAGCGAGCGATCTCCTTGAGCCCCGCCGGCGTCACCAGGTCCTTGTACGTGCGCGGGTCACCCTTCGCGACGAAGTCGGCAGGAGCTCCGGTCGCCGAGGTCAGCTGCAGCAGCGGCACCCTGAGCTGCTTGTGCAGCTCGATCAGGTTGGACACCTCGAACGACTGGATGATCACCGGCGCGTTCGGCCGGTTGAGGCCGTTGCGCTTGAGGATGTCGACCAGCTTCGGCTCGGTCGGGTTGCCGAGCTTCTGGAAGTAGGTCGAGTGCTTGACCTCGGGGTAGGTGCCCAGCGTGCGGTGCAGTTCGCGGCCGAGGCGCTGGGTGAGGTCGAGCACCTCCTGGTAGGTCGCGATCTGGTAGCGGCCGTCGTAGAGCTGGTTGTTCGGGCGGAACTGCGGGATCCGCTCGGTCGCGCGCAGCGTCTTCAGCTCGGCGAGGGTGAAGTCCTCGGTGAACCAGCCGGTCAGCGGCGCGCCGTCGACGATCTTGGTCGTCTTGCGGCCGATGAACTCGGGGTGCTTCGAGACGTCGGTGGTGCCGCCGATCTCCGGCTCGTGCCGCGCGACCAGCTGGCCGTCCTTGGTCGGCACGAGGTCGACGTCGACCCAGTCGACGCCCTGGCGGAACGCGAGCTCGTACGAGGCGAGCGTGTGCTCCGGCCGGTAGCCGGGCGCGCCCCGGTGCCCGACGACGACGGCGCCGTCGCGGTGGTGCCCGTAACTGTCCACGCCCTGTTCCTCCGCGTTCGCCGCACCCAGTCCCGCGACCCCGATGACGGCCAGTCCCGTCAGTGCGAGCACGCCCAGTCGCCTGCGCATCATGAATGACCTCTTCCTTAGGGAGACTGGAGACCTACCGCGACACCCTTGTTCGCGCAAGCGACCAACGACGGTCTCCGGGCTGACCAGCGAGTGAACGCCGAGTGCCGAAATTCGCGGACGCCGGGAGGCCGACTACGCTGCTCTGCGTGCGCGTACTGGTAATCGGGTCCGGGGCCCGAGAGCATGCCCTCGTCCTCGCTGTCGCTCAGGACCCTGCCGTCACCGCGCTGGCCTGCGCGCCAGGCAACGCGGGGACGGCTGGTGTCGCCGAGCAGCTCGGTGTCGACGCCGTCGACCCGGAAGCCGTCACGGCGCTGGCCAAGAGCTGGAAGGCCGACCTGGTCGTCGTCGGCCCCGAGGTCCCGCTGGTCGCCGGTGTCGCCGACGCCGTGCGCAAGGCCGGTATCGCCTGCTTCGGCCCGTCGGCAGCCGCCGCGCGCATCGAGGGCTCGAAGGCCTTCGCCAAGGACGTGATGGCCGCGGCCAACGTCCCGACCGCGCACAGCGAGATCGTCGACAACCCGGCGAAGCTCGACGCCGCGCTCGGCCGCTTCGGCCCGACCTGGGTGGTCAAGGACGACGGCCTCGCCGCAGGTAAGGGCGTGGTCGTCACCCCGGACATCGACGTCGCGCGCAAGCACGCGCTGATGCTGCTCGACGGCGGCCACCCGGTGCTCCTGGAGTCCTTTTTGGATGGCCCGGAGGCCTCGCTCTTCTGCTTCGTCGACGGCAAGACGGTCGTCCCGCTGCTGCCCGCGCAGGACTTCAAGCGCGTCGGAGACGGCGACGCGGGCCCCAACACCGGCGGCATGGGCGCCTACGCGCCGCTGCCGTGGGCGCCGGAAGGCCTGGTCGACGAGGTCGTGCGCGACATCGTCCAGCCCGTGGTCGACGAGCTGGTCAAGCGTGACTCGTCGTTCAGCGGCCTGCTCTACGCCGGCCTCGCGCTGACGTCGGAAGGCCCGTCGGTCATCGAGTTCAACTGCCGCTTCGGCGACCCGGAGACCCAGGTCGTGCTGGCGCTGCTGCGCACCCCGCTGGCCGGGCTGCTCAAGGCCACCGCCACCGGCAAGCTGCACAAGCAGCCGCCGCTCGAGTGGGACCCGGGTGCCGCGGTCACGGTCGTGGTCGCCGCCGACGGCTACCCCGGCAAACCGCGCACCGGCGACGTGATCTCCGGCGGCGAGATCGAAGGCGTGCTGCACGCCGGCACGCGACGTCGCGACGACGGCGCCGTGGTGTCCTCCGGTGGCCGGGTGCTCTCGGTCGTCGGCACCGGCAAGAACCTCAAGGCCGCGCGCAAGCAGGCCTACGCCACGGTCGAGCGGGTCCACCTGGCAGGCTCGCACCACCGCACCGACATCGCGTTGCTGGCGGCCAAGGGCGAGATCACCACCCCGGCTTCGTGAAACTTAGCTCGCGCCTACATCGGGGTTGGTAGCCTCGGAATCCGAGACCGGTCGGCTACCGTCCGTAGGAGGGGTGCGCGCACATGTCCGGAACCACCGCTGTCCACGAGCTCAACTCGACCGTGCCGACGGTGCCCGGGATGGCCGATATCCAGGTCGACCCGGACAAACTGCTCGCCGTGGCCAAGATCGTCGAGGACCAGGCCAACGCGTTGCAGGACAAGCTGCGCGAACGTCTCGGCGAGCTGCACATCGACGCTCCCTCCGACGACGCGATCAGCACCTACGCGACCAAGGCGTGGAACATGCTGGTCTCCGACGGGGACCAGTCGTACGCCAAACGGGTGCGCTCGTACGTCCAAGGCCTGCGTGACCTGGTCGAACAGCTACGCGAGGCGGCGAAGCGGTACAAGCTCGGCGAGGACGAGAAGACCGCGGCGTTCGGGGACCGCGGTGTCCATCGCGCGTAGCGGGGTGATCGTGGCCGTGCTGGCGCTGGCCGCCTGCGGATCCGATCCGGTCGTCACGCCGACGACCGAGTCGGCGCTGTCCTCGTCGCCCGCTCCGGTGTCCAGGCCGAGCGAGCTGTCGCTCACCGGCGTCGACGCGTGCTCGTTGCTCACCGACACCCAGCTGGACCAGCTCAAGGTCAACAGCAAGCCACGGAAGACGGCCGAGGGCTGCTCCTTCGACGCCGATCTGACCAAGCCGTACTACTCGTACGGCGTGACGCCCGTCGCCGCCGACCTCGAGGCCTGGGTGAGCGGCGACCGGCGCAAATCCAGCATGACCGTCGAACCCGTGCAGGTCGACGGCTTCCCCGCGCTGCGCAACTACCGCGCGAGCGCCGATCCGAGCGACTGCGAAACACTGGTCGGCGTTGCCAAGGGCCAGACGATGGTGGTGCAGGCGTTCCCGGTGAGCGGCGGCTTCGGCCAGCAGCAGCTCTGTGACATGTCCCAGCAGGCGGCGGAACTCGCACTGCGGACCCTGAAAGCGAGGCCCTGATGGACTTCTCGGACATCGCGGCGGTGGCGGAGACCATCCGCGGCAACCGGTTCGACGGCATGACAGACAACTCGCTCGCCGACGAGATCGACAAGTTCCGCCGCGGCCCCGGCATCAAGAGCATCGGCTCCGCGGTCGACGCGCTCAAGGCGGTCAGCGGCGCGCTCGCAGACACCGACAAGACGTTGCGCGACGAGCTGGCCAAGCTCGGCGTCGAATGGCAGAGCCAGGCCGGTGGCCAGGCTGGCCAGGTCTTCGCGAAGGAGGCCGGGTTCTCCGTCGACGCCAAGTCGAAGGTCGACCACGCGTCCGAGCAGCTCTTCGCGCAGGGCGAGGGCTTCGTGCGGACGCTGCACAAGCTCCCGGACTCGG
Organism: Amycolatopsis sp. NPDC059657; assembly: GCF_042734395.1. Classification (NCBI taxonomy): domain Bacteria; kingdom Bacillati; phylum Actinomycetota; class Actinomycetes; order Pseudonocardiales; family Pseudonocardiaceae; genus Amycolatopsis; species Amycolatopsis sp. NPDC059657. The sequence continues at coordinate 61,115 of NZ_JBHWEB010000017.1, forward strand.
CGGTCGTGCGCAAGGGCGCCGGCGGGTTCACGCTGAAGGACAACCTGCTCAGCCTGATCGGCTTCGAGACCGATCACTCGCGCGACGTCGCGGCCGCCGCCAACGCGCGTGCGCAGGCCGTCGAGGCGATGAACGCGTACTCGGTCTCCAGCGGCGACAACCTCGCGACCACGCAGGTGCTGTCCGAGCCGGAAGGCCTGCGCATGGGCTCCGGCCCGACCGGCCCGAGCCCGGCGGACCTCGGCGGCGCGGCCGTCGACGTCGGACCCGGCCCGGAGGTCAAGGAGAGCACCAAGGCAGCCCACATCTCGACCACCCACAAGCCGCCGGTGGTCACGCCGCCGCCCACGGGCGGCCCGACGCCGCCGATCGGCATCCCGGCCCCTGACTGCGACCCCGTCACCACGCAGCCGGTCGCCAAGGCCACCGTGCACGAGACCAAGCCCGCGTCGAACGCCACCGCCCCCGCGGCGGCCAGGCCCCCGGTCATGCCGAGCGCACCCGGTGTGCCTGGCGTTCCCGGCATGCCGTCCGCCCCGATCGCGGGCGGCTCCCGTCCCGTCGCCGGTGGTTCGGGCCCGATCGACGACGTGCTCGGCGGTTCGACCACGTTCGACGGCCTGCCGACCAGCGGTGGCCAGGGCTCGAGCTCGGGAGCCCGCAGCGGCCTCGGTGGCGGTTCGGCAGCCCTGCCCGGCCTGACCGGCGGCGCCGAGCAGCACCTCGGCAAGGGCAAGCTGATGGGCTCCGGCCCGCAGGCCCCGCTCCCGCAGTCCGACGGCGGCAAGCCGTTCACCCCGATGCCCAAGCCCGCGATGTCGGCAGGTGACATGGGCTCCGGTGCGGCGGCCATCGCGGCAGGCGGCGCGGGCGCGGCCGTCAGCGGCGAGCCCGAGAAGCGCCGCGGTCCCCGTGGCCCCGCCCGTGCCGGCAACGTCCCGCTCGCGGAGCTGCCAGAGGAAGAGCAGCGCAAGCTACGCGGCGCGGACAAGCTCAACACCGAGCAGCGCAAGCCGAAGCCGGGCCTGCTTTCCGAGGCCGCCCCGCAGGAGCAGGACGCCGAGCACATCCGCCGTTATGGCGTCGACGACAAGGATCTCTTCGCCGACCAGCGCATGGTTTCGCCCGACACGATCGGCGACGAGACCTAGGATGCCGACGAACAACGACAGCGTGGTGCTGTCCGCGCTGGAATTCGACATGCTCTGGGAGGCCGAGCGCCTCCCGCAGCGTCACCCCGCGCTCGACGTCCCCACCCCCGGTTTGACGTACGCCGAGCGCGCCTCCCTGATCGAGCAGGCCTGGGAGTCGCTCGCCGAGCGCGGCCTGGCTCGCGGCCACAAGGCGTCCGGCGAGCTCATCGACATGCTCAACCTGTTCGCCCACCCCCAGACCGCCATCGACGTCTGGGTCTGGACCGACCGCGAGATCAAGGGCCAGGCGGTCAGCGTCGGCCGCGACGCACTGCTCGGCGTCGTCGACAACGGCGAGCTCTGGCTCATCCCGGCCCGCCCGGACACCCTGGTCGAGGCCGCCGTCTCGGTCGCGGGCGTCCTCGCGCCCGGCATCGGCCAGTCGATCAGCGTCCCCCACGAGTCACTGGTCGCCGCCGACGCGGAAGCCGCTGGCGAGGCGAAGGCTTTGGTCACCGCACTCGAGGACCGGGGCTTGCCTCTGTGGCAGAGCCAAGAGCTCGCCGGGATGCTTCTCGGCCAGGAGGCGCGCGGGCAGTTCGGCGTCGAGCGACGTGGCCGTGACGGCATCTCCCATCGGGCCGACCGCGTGGTGTCGTTCTTCGACACCGACGCCGGGCGGTACCTGTTCCAGCTGGCGCGCAACACCGACGGACGGGACTGGGCGACTGTCACACCCGCCGACAACGCGTTGCTGGCAGGCAAGGTCTGGGATCTGCTCGACCGCCTTTAGGGCTTGGGTAGCTTGGGTGCGATCGCTTTGATCAGATCGGCCGCGTGCGCGCAGCTCTCCTCGTTCAGGCTTTCGTCTTGGTACCAGAATTTCGCCTCGACTATTTCGCTTTTGGACTGGGATATGCTCCGGTGTTGAATGTAGGCGCTGCACCTTCCTTTGTCGGGCTTGTCCACGTAGCCCTTCTCGTCGCCGAGATCGACACTGGCCATGCTTTCAATGCTCGGTTGTATAGTCCGTTTATTTCTACGGTCACCGTCGCCGCATTGCTTTGCCAGTCGCAAGCACGTAAGTCTGTCGGTCGCGCGGGTGCGTCGAAGCCCGTCGTGGCCTTGATGACTTCGGCGGTCAACACCGTGCAAGGATCGGTCGTTACCAGGCTTCCCTGTGGTTGATCGAGCAGGGGAGGCGTGGTCGTGGCTTTGTCCACCGCAGACCGAAGAATGACGAGCGCGGCTTCACAATTCTTTCCGTCCGCCAGGTTTCGAGCTGTCGTCGTGATGCCTGACGGGGGAGATTTGACCATTAAGGCGGCGGCTGAGCAATAGTTCGACTGGTCTGTCTTCGATACAGAGAATCCGTTTATTTCCCCGCTTGCCGTAGGATAGTTCCCCTCTGGAATTCCAGTGGCGCCGACGGTGAAAGACGGTTTGTCTGTGCCCTTCTCTTTTGAGGACGTGGTGCACTCTCTCCAGTTGCTTATCCTGATTTCCGATGTTGGGTCATACTTCGCCACGTCGTTCCGGTTGATGAGCGCGCAGACATCGAGGAGCCGCAGCTTTTCCACGGAGATGCCGGTACCGGTCGTGCTCGAAGTGGTGGGTCCGGCGCCAAGTGTCGTGGGTGCGTCGCGATTCAACGCCTTGACGCCGACGATCGTCGCCGCGATCAGGACGATCGCGCCGGCGAACGCCCCAACGGCAAGACCCCATCGCCGTCCCTGTTTTCTCGCGGGCGCTGCCGCAGTGGCTTGGGGCGGCGGCAAGGAGAGTACGTGCCGCACCGCCGTCTTCTGCTTGGCGATCAGACTTTGGACAGCCGGCGGCCATGGCGTGGCGGTAGGGACCACCGGGCCCAAGAAGTCGAGAATCTGAGCCGGAGTCGGGCGTTTCGCGGGATCTTTCGCGAGGCACGGCTCCGCCAGGCGGCGAATCGCCGGATGGACCATTCGCAGGTCCGGCTGGGAATGAACGACGTTGTACAACGTTTGCGGCGTCGAGGTTCCGGTAAATGGCCCTTGGCCAGTGGCGGCCATCACCAAGAGCGCACCGAGCGAGAAGACGTCACTCGCGGGGGTGACCGGCCTGCCGTCAGCCTGTTCGGGTGACATGAACCCGGGTGAGCCGATGATCGAGCCGGTGTGCGTCAGTTCCGAGCCCGCGTCGACCGCCCGCGCGATGCCGAAGTCGATGACTCGGGGTCCGTCATCGGTGAGCATGACGTTGCTCGGTTTGAGATCGCGGTGGATCAACCCGACACGGTGAATCTCGGTGAGCGCTGACGCGAGGCCGACGGCCAGGAACCGAATGGATTCGACTGGAAGTGGCCCGGCCGCGTCGACAGCCTCCCGAAGCGATGGACCGGCGACGAACACAGAGGCCAGCCACGGTGTCGCCGCCTCCGGATCGGCGTCCATCACGGCGGCGGTGTAGGCGCCCGACACCATGCGAGAGGTTTCGACCTCCCGCCGGAAGCGGGATCGGAACCCCTCGTCGTGAGCGAAACCTGGATGGACCTGCTTGAGCGCGACCAACCGGCCGTCCTGTCCGACGCCCAGCAGCACCCGTCCCATGCCACCTTCACCGAGTAGAGCGACCAGGCGATAGCGCCCGACTTGCCGGGGTTCACCCGGATTCAACTGTTTCACCGCACCCCCTCCTCCCGGAGTGGATGCTACAAAGCGTGTCCGTGCCGTGCCCGACGCACATCCTCGGGTGAGAGTTGCGCGGATCCGCACACGGAGCGCAGTCGAGGTCATACAGTATGCGCGGGAACCGTCTTGGCCGGAGTTGCGTCTGACCAGGCGGACGCAGACTTCTTGCGAAGGGGATGACAACCGTGCCGAAGTACGACCTGGAGTCGATGCGAATCGCGGCTGGGCAGGTGGAGAAGCTCCAGCACGAGTTCGAAGAGTCGAAGAAGAAGGTCACCGGCTTCGAACACGAGAACGACAACCCCTTCAAAGGCATGACCGGCGCCGACGACGCGCACGGGGCGACCGACGAGTTCAAGAAGGGCGTCCACAAGGAGTTCGACGCGGGCGGCGCGGTGATGGCGGGGACCGCGAGCGCGCTGCGCAAGGCCATGCAGCTGATGCAGGAAGCCGACCAGATCGGCGCGGACAACGTGACCTTGCACGAAGACAAGAGCCGGAAAGCGTGAGCGTCGTAAACGGGGACGGCGAGGTAAGGGGGCGACGTCGTGTCGGGTAAGACTGGAGTGGAAGCTCCGGAACACACAGACAACTGGGGTGACGTGACGGCGCAGGCCGAGCGTGTCCAGAATGTCAACATCGAGGCGATTTCGGCCGCTTCGCAGCAGTTCGCCAAGGCCGCGGAAAACGCCGACGACCACAACACGTCGTTGACGAATTCAGTCAAGCCGCTGGGCAACGGGGTCTGGGAAGGCGCGGCCGCCGAATCGTTCTTCAACTACGTCAAGCAGGTCACCGCCGCAGGCGACAAGGTTCGTGATCACCTGCAGGAGGTCAGCAAGGATCTCCAGGATCTGGCGAACCAGCTCGGCGACATCAAGAACCAGGCTTTGACAAAGCGTGACGGGGCCGCGAAGGAAATCGGTCTTCGCAACGAGACCGTCATGAACGGCGCGATGCAGACCGCCCGCACACAGCAGGCTCTACATCTTCAGCACGAAGATCAGCCCGCGCCGAACCCAAGCCCCGCGGAAATCCTCAAGAAGCTCGAGGCTGACAACCACACGACCGCGGCTACCGCGGCCGAAGCTATGAAGACTTTGGTCGACTCCGCCGACCAGAAGATCGGCGAGTCTCAGAAGCTGATGAAGACTCAGATCGAGGGCGGCTATTCCTCGGTTCCCTTGCCAGGCAAGGACGGCACGCTCCCCAAGCAGACCGGCGGCATCCATTCGAACGGCGCCTCGCACGGTGGCGGCGGCAGCAGCAGCGGCGGTGGCGGTGGGCTCGGGCCGAGCGGTGCGCCGCCGTCGACGACTCCGCCGGGCAATGTGCAACAGTGGATCCAGGAAGCCATCAAAATCCTGCAGGCCAACGGGATTCCGGTGACCGACGCCGACATCAGCAAGATCTGGACGATCATCGAGAAGGAGTCCGGCGGCAATCCCAACGCCATCAACAACTGGGATTCCAATGCTGCCAAGGGAACGCCGTCGAAGGGCCTGATGCAGTGCATCGACCCGACCTTCAACTCGCACAAGCTGCCCGGCCACGACAACATCTACAACCCGGTCGACAACATCATCGCCGGTGTCCGCTACACCTTCAGCCGCTACGGCGGCTTCGACGGGCACCCCGGGCTGAAGTCGATGTCGCACGGCGGCGGCTATCAGGGCTACTAGCGGCTCTGGGGTCGTGAGTGTTTTGGCCGGTTAGAACCGGCCGTACCACTCACGACCCCAAGTCCTTAGGCGACCACCTGCACCTCGTCCCCTCGTTGGAGCGCGGCGAAGAAGCGCTCCGAGTCCTCTTTGGACAGATGAAGGCAGCCGTGTGAGTACTCGGTGAGACTGCCCTCGTGGAAAGCCACACCAGGGTAGAAGAAGACCGAGTTCGGCATCGGCAGGTTGTACTGCCGCGACCGGTAGACCTTGTTCTTGCGATCCACCCGCCAAGTCCCGACCGGCGTCGGATCGGCAGGCCCGCCCGGCATGGTCGGCACCGGCCCGTGCACGACCTGTCCGCCTTCGAGCAGCCAAGCCAGCCGCTGCGAGAGGCTCACACAAGCCCGCGCCGTCGCGCCGCATGGCATGACCGGGGCAGGGGGTGGCGTTGACGTCGCGACCGCGTGCTGCGGGGCCGCTGGTGGCGGCGCGGGCGCAGGGATCGGCGCGGACACGGCCGGGGAGCACGCGGTCAGCGTCAAGGCGAGCAGCAAAACACAGAAGCCCCTGTTCATGACCTCCTCTACGAGTGAGCACCCCAAAAGGTTTAGCGTGACGGCCATGGTCGACTTCCCCGGGCCCGCCGCCCGGTCCAATGTGCCGCCGTTCCACGTGATGGACGTGGTGTCCGCCGCGGGCGCGCGACAGCGCAGTCATGGCGATCTGGTGAGCCTCGCCGCCGGTCAGCCGACGGCCGGTGCGCCCGCTCCGGTCCGCGCGGCCGCCGAGAAGGCGTTGCGGAGCGGGTACCTCGGCTACACCGAGCAACTGGGCATCCCTGACCTGCGCGAAGCCATCGCCGGGCACTACGGCACTCGCTACGGGCTCGACGTCAGCCCGGCGGATGTGGTGGTCACCACCGGCTCGTCCGGCGGGTTCCTGCTCGCCTTCCTCAGCGCGTTCCAGCCGGGTGACCGGGTCGCGATGGCACGCCCCGGCTATCCCGCGTACCGGAATCTCTTGAAGGTGCTCGGCTGCGAGGTGGTCGAGTTCGCCACCGACGAGAGCACCCGCTTCCAGCCGACGACCGAGTTGCTCGACGGGCTCGGGCCGATCAGCGGGCTGATCGTGGCCAGCCCCAGCAATCCGACCGGCACGGTGCTGCCGCCCGGTGAGCTCGCCGCGATCTCAGGCTGGTGCGCGTCGCGCGGTGTGCAGTTGATCAGCGACGAGATCTACCACGGTATTTCGTTCGGTGCGGAGCTTGACTGCGCGTGGCAGTTCAGCCGGGAGGCCCTGATTCTCGGGTCGTTCTCGAAGTACTTCGCCATGACCGGGTGGCGGATCGGCTGGATGCTGGTACCGCAACGGCTGCATCGCGCGGTCGACGTGCTGACCGGCAACTTCACCATCTGCCCGCCCGCGATCGCCCAGCACGCCTGTGTCGCCGCGTTCACGCCCGAGTCGTACGCCGAGGCCGACGGTCACGTCGAGCACTACCGTGCCAACCGCGATCTGCTGTTCGACGGTCTGCGTGGCATCGGGCTCGACCGTGTGGCGCCGGCGGACGGCGCTTTCTATGCCTATGTCGACGTTTCCGAGCACACCACCGACAGCCTCTCGTGGTGTCAGCGGCTGCTCGCCGACACCGGTGTCGCCATCGCTCCCGGGGTCGATTTCGACCCGGTCGACGGCGGTCGTTTCGTCCGGTTCTCCTTCGCGGGCGCGCGGGAAGACATAGAGGAAGGCATACGGCGGATCGGCGCTTGGCTTAAGTGACCAGGTCAGGGGGAACCCTGGTCGTTCCCTGAACGTTGGCCGGAAGACGGGTGTTTCCGGTCCGCACGTGGCAGCCTGATGACAAGGGCCACGGGGGTCCGGAACCGAGCGGAGGAATGTCATGTTCTGGAAGATCGTCGGTGCGTTGATCGTCATCTGGCTGGCGTTCACCGTGCTCGGATTCGTGATCAAGGGCCTGTTCTGGCTGGCCATCATCGGTGGCGTGCTCTTCCTGGGCACCGCCGCTTACGGCGCCATCAAGGGCAAGAACGACCCCAAGCGGATCAAGTACTAAGGCTTGCGGCCTACCCCGCCGAGTGTCGTGAAGTTGCAGGGCGAGAGCGGCGTGAACCGCGGCCCGTCCGGCCACCACTCGTGCGGGTAGGTCAGGCCCGGCTCCACCAGGTCGAGGCCTTCGAAGAAGGAGGCGATCTCGGCGCGCGTGCGGTAGAGCGTGTCGAGACCGGTGCCGCTGAAGCGGTCCTGCAATGACTGGGCGACGTCGCTCGACGCACTGCCGTCGCCGGGGTTGAACTGATGCGCCAGCACCAGGTACGAGCCAGGCGCGAGCACGTCGATGTAGGTGCGCACGATTTCCCGCGCCTGCGCGAGATCTTCGATGTGGTGGATGATCGCGCACAGGATCAGGCCGACCGGCCGTTTCAGGTCGATATGCCTGGTCACGTCGGGATCGTTCAGCGTCTCGTGTGGCTTGGTGAGGTCGTTGCCCGCGATGTGGGTGAAGTCGTTTTCCCCGAGCAGCTGTCGTCCGCGTTCCTGCACGACCGGGTCGTTGTCCACGTAGACGACCTGCGCGTGCGGGTTGTAGCGCTGCGCGATCGTGTGCGTGTTGTCCGAGGTGGGAAACCCGGACCCGAGGTCGATGAACTGCTCGATGCCGACCTGGTCGGCGAGGAACCGGACCGTCCGCTTGAGCCAGTCGCGCAGTTCCCTGGCCATCACCAGCGCTTCGGGCGCCAGCTCCAGTATTTGACGCAGCACCTCCCGGTCGGCTTCACGGTGTTCGTGACCGCCGACCAGCGCGTCGAAAACCCTGGCGATGCTGGGTCTGTCGAAGTCCGCGGGAGACGACATGAGCAACCCCGTCGTGACATGCGTCCGGCATATGACGGGGTCCACTGTAGGCCATTCTGCTCACCGCGGGTGAGCAGAAGGCCCTGCACCGTCACATTGGGCTAACCCACCTGGCTTTTCGCGCTTTCCGCGCCCAACCAGCGGTGTGCCTTCCAACCCGCGGCGACGGCGCCGTCGACGTTGACCTGACGGTCGTCGAAGAACAGGCAGTCGGACGGCTCGGCGCCCAGCTTCGCGGCGACGAAGTCGTAGATCCGCTTGTCCGGCTTGGCGAAACCGAGGTCGCCGGAGAAGACCAGCGTCCGGAAATGCGCGGCCCAGGCCTGCCGCTCGACGACCCTTCCCATGGTGACCGGCGCGTTCGACAGCAACGCGAGCGCGACGCCTGCCTCGGCCAGCGCTTCCAGCAACTCGATGGTCGACGGTTCGACGTCCAGCCAGCCCTCGATGTCGAGCGCGGTCAGCTCGTCGGAAAGCGACTTGTCGACGCCGACACCGAGCGCGGTGCCGATCCCGCTCCAGTACTCGAGATCCGGGCAGCCGCGGTCGTAGACGTCACGCAGTTCCCAGTACGGCGGCTCGAAATCCGCCAGAGCGACACCCATGGTCGCGGCGAGTTTCGGGATCGCCTGTGTCCGCTTGACGATGACCTCGCCGTAGTCGAAGACGGTCCAGTTCACGACGCACTCCCTGTCTTGATCCGGCTCAGAGCGTCTTCGACAGCGGTCGGAGCGAGATCGCGATGCAGCACGAAACGCACCCTTCCTGACATCGGGAGCGCGAGAATTCCCAGTGTTCCCAAGTGATCCAGCGCCATGCGGAGGTCGGGAACGCCGGCGAGGACGATGTTCGTCTGCGGGGTTTCGACCTCCCAGCCGAACTCGTTGAGCCCGGCCGCGAGCCGCCGCGCCGCCTCGTGCGTCTCGCCGAGATCGCCGACCCGGTCGAGCGCGACCAGGCAGGCCGCCGCGAGGATCCCGCCCTGGCGCACGCCGCCGCCGAGCATCTGCCGCATCCGCCTGGCGCGGTCGACGAACTCCACGCTGCCCGCGACGACAGAGCCGACCGGCGCGCCGAGTCCCTTGCTGAAACACGCCGAAACCGAGTCGACGCCGACGGTCAGCGCCGCGGGCGGCACGCCGAGCGCGACGGCCGCGTGCCACAGCCGCGCTCCGTCGAGGTGGACCTTCAGTCCCTTGTCACGCGCGGCGGCCACGAGTTGCGCGTGCTCGTGCGGCGGGGTGACCGCGCCGCCTGCAGCGTTGTGCGTGTTCTCCAAGCACAGCAACGTGGTCCGCAGCGTGTAGTACGGCCCGTCCGCCATGCCGACGGCCATCTCCACCGCTTCGGGCGTCGGACGGCCGGGGCCCGCGTCGTGCTCCAGCGTCTCCGGCATGCCACCCGCGAGCCAGGCCGCGGAGCCGAGCTCGTTGTTCAGCACGTGCGCCCCGCGCGTCGCGAGGAAGCGGTCTCCGCGTTTCAGATGCAGGCTCAGCGCGATCAGGTTGGCCATCGTGCCGCTCGGCGTCCACAGCGCGTCGGGCATGCCGAGCACCTTCGCGGCCCGCTGTTCGAGCGCGCGTACGGTCGGGTCGGTGTCGATCACGTTGTCGGCGACTTCCGCCGACGCCATCGCGGAGCGCATCGTTTCATCGGGGCGAGTGACGGTGTCGGAGCGAAAGTCCAGCTGAGCTGCGGTGAAGGTCACGGTTCGATCACATCACAGACTGCGACACGCTCGCAAACGGTCCGGTGGTGCAACCGTGGACGCCCTCGGTTCCGTCTACCACCTCGAACGCGAAAGAGCGGAGAACACAGGCGCGTGAACCAGCGCGACGAGCAGGAATTCGCGGAGTACTTCGCTGCGAAGCGCGACTCCGTGCGCCGAACCGCGTACATGCTCTGTGGCGACTGGCACAAGGCAGACGATCTCGCGCAGACGGCGTTCGTGGCTCTGCATCGGAGGTGGACGAAGATCCGGGACCGCGCGGCGACGGACGCCTACGTCCGCAAGACACTGGTGCGCGCCTCGATCGACGAGTCGAGACGGCCATGGCGCCGCGAGCGGGACACCGAAGTCCTGCCGGAGCCCGACGTCGTCGGTGATCGGCTCGATGATCAGGTGGCGACCAGGCAGGATCTGATCGTCGCGTTGCGTCAGGTGCCGCCACGGCAGCGCGCGGTGCTGGTGTTGCGCTTTTTCGAGGGGATGGACGTCAGCGGGGCCGCGAAGGCGCTCGGCTGCAGCGAAGGCAATGTGAAGAGTCAGACGGCGCGAGGACTCGCGAACCTGCGCGAGGTGCTCGGTGAGGAGGTGGAGACCAATGGATGACCGCGAACTGGAACGTATGTTCGCCGGGGCGTCAGTGGAACCGCCGCCCCCGTCGTTCGATCACGGCGATATCGTCAGCGAGTCGAAGAAGATCACCGCCCGGCGGCGCAAGACGCTCGGCGTCGCTGGGACTTTTGCCGTACTTGTCCTTTTCGGTCTCGGCGCGATCCGGCTGTCCGGCGTGATCGGCGGAATGGAGGAGACGGCAAGCGCACCAGGGAATGCCGCCGTTGACACCCAATCGGGTGGTTCGGCGCAACCTCTCGACTCCTCCGGGCGTCCCACTAGCGGTGGGGAGAAACAAAGCCTTCCCAGCACGACTCCCATGCAGGGGGGTGACGTGTCAGGGAAGAACGGCCCCCATGGGGCCGGTAGCGCCTTCGGGTGCGAAGCGGCGGACGGACAGCTCGCCACAGCCCTCGCTGGCGAGCTGTCCGTCCCCGTGACGGCCCCCAGTATCGGCGGCTTCTGTGAGACGGCGATGCGCTCGGCCAGGTTCCCCGTCGACGGCGGCGAATTGACCATCGCGCTCATGCAGCCCGGCACCGCCGTTCCGCAGGCGACGGACTCGGCGACCGCCTCCGCGACCACGGCCACAGGGCTGACACTGGTCGTGCGCAGTGTCTCGACCACCGGAAATACCACGCCACCGTTCGCGGCCGACCTCTCCCGCGCCGTGAACCGGCTGGCCGCCCGGTTCTAAACTGGTCCGCCATGACCGCAGCAGCCAGCACGCCCAAGGGTGAGCGACGACGCGCCGCGCTCGTCGAAGCCGCTGCTCAGCTGCTCGGCGAGGGCGGGTTCGACGCGATCCGCCACCGCGCCGTCGCCGAGCGTGCCGACCTGCCGCTGGCGTCGACGACGTACTACTTCGACTCACTCGACGAGCTGGTCACCGCGGCCGTCGAGCACTACTCGTTCACCGAGCTCGCGGAAAGCCGCAAGCGTATCGAGGCCCAGTCCGACCCGGCGAAAGGCGTCGAAGGACTGCTCGACCTCATCCTGTTCATGCTGCTCGGCGACGAGACCGGCGACACCGAGGCCGACAACGAAGCCGTCGTGCTGCGCTACGAACGGCTGGTGGCCACCGGCCGCCGGAAGTACCTGCGGCCGGTGATGCGCAAGATCACCGTCGAGTTCAACGCCCAGCTCGGCGAGATCTTCTCCCGTGCGGGCCGCCCGATGTCGCCCACCGGGGTGGAACGCCTGGTCGCGCTCGTCGACGGCGCGGTGGTCAACGCCTTGATCGAGATCGACCCCGATCCGCGCGGGGTCGCGAAGCGGATGCTGCTCGCCGAACTGACCTGAGTATCTTGGGGTCGTGAAGCCTCGTATCGCGAACGTTCTGGCCGCCCGCTACGCCTCGCCCGAGATGGTGACGCTCTGGTCGGCGGAGGAGAAGGTCAAGCTGGAGCGCAGGCTCTGGCTCGCCGTGCTGCGTGCGCAGGCCGACCTGGGCGTCGAGGTCGGCGAAGGCGTCGTCGAGGACTACGAGCGCGTGCTGGACAACGTCGACCTCGAGTCGATCGCCGCCCGCGAGCGTGTCACACGTCACGACGTGAAGGCCCGCATCGAGGAGTTCAGCGAACTCGCCGGGCATGAGCACATCCACAAGGGCATGACCTCGCGTGACCTCACCGAGAACGTCGAGCAGCTGCAGCAGCTCCGTTCACTCGAACTCATCCGCGGCCGGGCCGCCGCCGTGCTCGCCAGGCTCGGCGCGCTGGCGCTGGAGCACACCGACCTGGTGATGGCCGGGCGTTCGCACAACGTCGCAGCGCAGGCCACCACGCTCGGCAAGCGGTTCGCGTCCGCCGCCGACGAAATGCTGGTCGCCTTCTCGCGGCTGGACAACCTCATCGAGCGCTACCCGCTGCGCGGGATCAAGGGCCCGGTCGGCACCGCGCAGGACATGCTCGACCTGCTCGGCGACGAGTCCACTTTGGACGAGCTGGAGGACCGGGTGATGCAGCACCTCGGTTTCAACCAGCGCTTCGACAGCGTCGGCCAGGTTTACCCGCGCTCACTGGACTTCGACGTACTGTCCACTGTGGTCCAGCTCGCCGCCGGGCCGTCCAGCCTGGCCAAGACGATCCGCCTGATGGCTGGCAACGAGCTGGTGACCGAGGGCTTCAAGCCCGGCCAGGTCGGTTCGTCCGCCATGCCGCACAAGATGAACACGCGATCCTGCGAGCGCGTCAACGGCCTTGCCGTGATCCTGCGCGGCTACCTGTCGATGATCGGCGAGCTGGCTGGCGACCAGTGGAACGAGGGCGACGTCTCGGATTCCGTGGTTCGGCGCGTCGCGCTGCCGGACGCGTTCTTCGCGCTCGACGGCCTGCTCGAGACGTTCCTCACCGTGCTCAACGAGTTCGGCGCGTTCCCGGCGGTCGTCGCCCGCGAACTCGACCGCTACCTGCCGTTCCTGGCCACCACCAAGGTGCTGATGGCCTCGATCCGCGCCGGTGTCGGCCGCGAGTCCGCGCACGAGGCCATCAAGGAGAACGCGGTCGCCGCCGCGCTCGCCATGCGCGAGCAGGGCTTGGCGGACAACGACCTGCTCGACCGGCTGGCCGCCGACGAGCGCATCCCGCTCGACCGCGGCGAACTCGACAAGCTGCTGGCCGACCGGATCTCGTTCACCGGCGTCGCGCCGCGGCAGGTCGACGCCGTGGTCAAGCGGATCGAAGCGGTGCTGGAGCGCTTCCCGGAGGCGCGCGGCTACGCGCCCCAGCCGATTCTTTAAAGGGGTCGTGAGTGGTATGGCCGGTTAGAACCGGCCGTACCACTCACGAGCCTGTAGCCGACGTCACGGCGAGGCGTTCACAGAGTGGGACGAATACGGCTCGAACGGGCGAACTTCCTACTCTCGCCCCATGAGATCCACGCTGTCGAAAATCCTTGCCGCCGCTACCGCGGTGCTCGCGCTCACCGCTTGCGGTTCATCGACCGGCTCCGGGGCCAAAACGCTACGGGTCGGCACGCTCACGGACGCGCCGCCGTCGATCTACCTGGAGAACGGCACGTTCACCGGGTTCGACAACGAACTGCTGCGTGACATCGCCAAGCGCGAGGGCTTCGAGGTCCAGTTCGTCGGCACCGAGTTCGCCAGCCTGCTGGCGAACGTGGCGAACGGCCAGTTCGACATCGGCAGCTCGACGATCTCGACCACCGAGGCACGCAAGAAGACCGTGGCGTTCAGCAACGGCTACAGCACCGGTTTCACCACCATCGTCACGAAGAAGGGCGCCGGGCTGACCGCGCTGCCCGCCTTCGCCGGAAAGCGACTCGGCGTCGTGCAGGCCTCGGTCCAGGACGACTTCGCGTCCAAGGTCGGCGGTGCCGAAGTGGTCAGGTTCCCCGACTACAACGCGGGCTTCGCCCAGCTCAAGAACGGCACGCTCGACGGATGGGTGGTGCCGAAGGACATCGGGCAGAAGTACATCGACCAGAACCCGGCCGTCCCGCTGGACTTCGGCTACACGGTCGAGACCAAGGACACCCCGTCCGCGTTCGCCGTCGCCAGGACCAACAAGGACCTGCTGGCGAAGCTGAACGACGGGCTGGCCAAGGCGGTCGCGGATGGCACGGTCGCGCGGTTGCACGCACAATTCTTCAAGACCGAGCCGCTGCCGAAGGAACTCGAGCAGGGCGGACCCGGCCTGCCCGTCCAGAACCCGGGGGTCTGAACCAATGCGCAAGGCACTTCTCGCGGCCGCTCTCCTGCTCTCGCTGACCGCCTGCTCCGGCGGCTCAGGAGGCTCGGGTGAGGCGACGCTCAAGGTCGGCACGCTCAGCGACGCGCCACCGAACATCTTCCTGAAGGACGGGGTCTTCACCGGCTTCGACAATGAGCTGCTCAGGGCCATCGCGGCCAAGCAGAACCTGAAGCTGGAGTTCACCGCCACCGACTTCTCGGCGTTGCTCGGCCAGGTGAACAACGGCCGGTTCGACATCGGCAGCTCGGCCATCGCGCAGACCGACGAGCGCAAGAAGACCGTCGACTTCTCGGCCGCGTACGACTACGAGACGATGAGCATCCAGGCCAAGGAGGGCACGCCGGTCACCGACGAGGCCTCGCTCGGCGGCAAGCGGGTCGCGGTCATCCAGGGCACGGTCGGCGACAAGTGGCTGACCGACAAGGTGCCGGCCGCGCAGGCCGTCCGCTTCCCCGACTACGCCGCGGCGCTGGCCGGGCTGAAGTCGGGCGCCGTCGACGCGTACATCCTCGACCAGAGCATCGCCGAGAAGAACGTCACCGAGAACCCCGACGCGAAGCTCAAGGTGGTCAAGTCGTTCACGCTGGACATCCCGCATGGCTTCGCGGTGAAAAAAGGCAACAAGGAACTGCTCGACAAGGTCAACGCGGGCCTCAAACAGGTGATCGCGGACGGGACCTGGCTTAAGCTGCACAACCAGTTCCTGCCGACCGCGCCGGTGCCGGCTGAGTTCAAGGGTTAAGGGGTTTGAAATGAGGCAGCGACGCGCAGCGTCTCCGTTGAGGGTGGCGGCGGGAGACGGGCGAGTGAGGAAGACACTGGTCGCGGGCATCACCGCGGCTCTGCTCGCCGTGCTCACGGCGTGCGGCGGGAGCGACAGCGGCGGCGAGAAGACGCTGCGGGTCGGCACGCTGAGCGACTCCAAGCCCAACGCCTACCAGGAGAACGGCAACTACACCGGCTTCGACAACGAACTGCTGCGTGCCATCGCCGCGAAGCAGAACCTGAAGCTGGAGTTCGCTTCGACCGAGTTCTCCGCGCTGCTCGGGCAGGTCGCCAACGGCACGTTCGACATCGGCAGCGCGGGCATCTCGCAGACCGAGCCGCGCAAGAAGACCGTCGACTTCTCCGCGCCGTACAACTACCAGGCGCTCGGCATCGAAGCGAAGGACGGCGCGGGCATCACCGACGAGAAGTCGCTGGCGGGTAAGCGAGTCGGCGTCGTGCAGGGCACCGTCTCGGACACCTGGCTGGCCGAGAACTCGCCGCAGGCGCAGGCCGTCCGCTTCCCGAACGACGCCGCCGCGCTGGCCGCGCTGAAGACCGCTGCCATCGACGCCGCGGTGTTCGACCAGGCGACGGCCGAGGACTACGCGGCCAAGAACGCCGACGCGAAGCTCAAGGTCACCAAGGCCATCGTGACCAACCTGCCGCACGGGTTCGCCTTCAAGAAGGGCAACACGGAGCTGATCAACAAGATCAACGAAGGCCTCAAGGCGGTCATCGCCGACGGCACCTGGGAGAAGCTGATCAAGCAGTTCGAGCCTAACGCTCCGATTCCCGCGGAGTTCAAAGCCAAGTGAACGATTTCCTCAATACCTTCCTGAACTGGGAATACATCTGGAAGGTATTCCCGGACCTGCTCACCACCGGGCTGCTCAACACGTTGATCCTGACCATCTCCTCGGCGCTGATCGGCACCGTGGTCGGCATGGTCATCGCGGTCATGGGCCTGTCGGTCAAGCCATGGCTGCGCTGGCCGGCGCGGGTCTACACCGACATCTTCCGCGGGCTGCCCGCGATCCTGACCATCCTGCTCATCGGTCAGGGCCTCGGGACGCTCGCGCGTGACATCGTCGGCACCAACCCGTATCCGCTGGGCATCCTCGCGCTGTCGCTGATCGCGTCGGCGTACATCGGCGAGATCTTCCGCGCCGGTATCCAGAGCGTGGAAAAGGGACAGCTGGAAGCCAGCCGCGCGCTCGGGATGACCTACACCAGGGCGATGCTGCTGGTGGTCATCCCGCAGGGTGTGCGGCGGGTGCTGCCCGCGCTGGTGAACCAGTTCATCGCGCTGGTCAAGGACTCCAGCCTCGTCTACGTGCTCGGCCTGCTGGCCGAGCAGCGCGAGCTGTTCCGGATCGGGCAGGACATGGCGGCCAACACCGGCAACCTGTCCTCGCTGGTGGCGGCCGGATTCGTCTACCTGGTGATCACGGTCCCGCTGACCCACCTGGTCAACTTCATCGACAAGCGGCTGCGCACCGGCCGCAAGGTCCAGACCAACCCCGACGAGGGCGACGAACTGGACGAGCTCACGGTTTCGGGGAAGGTACAGCCATGACGACCGCGATCCATTCGGCGAGCGTCGAGCTGCGCGACATCCACGTCTCGTTCGGCACCCTGGAGGTGTTGCGCGGGGTCGATCTCAAGGTCGAGCAGGGCAAGACGACTTGTGTGATCGGCCCGTCGGGTTCCGGAAAGTCGACGCTGCTGCGCTGCGTGAACCGTCTGCAGGAGCCCGATTCCGGCGACCTGCTGCTCGACGGCCAGAGTGTCATCGACTCCGACCCCGACAAGCTGCGCCAGCGCGTCGGGATGGTGTTCCAGCACTTCAACCTGTTCGGCCACCGCACCGTGCTCGACAACATCACGCTGCCGCTGCGGAGCGTGAAGGGGCTGGACAAGGAGGAGGCGGCCGAGATCGCCCGTGCCCGCCTCGCCGAGGTCGGCTTGGCGGACAAGGCCCCGTACCGGCCTGCCGCGCTTTCGGGCGGGCAGCAGCAGCGGGTCGCCATCGCCAGGGCACTGGCGATGGACCCCGACGTGATGCTGTTCGACGAGGCCACCAGCGCGCTGGACCCGGAGCTGGTCAAGGGCGTCTTGAACCTGATGGCCGGGCTCGCGGAGCGCGGCCTGACCCTGATCGTGGTCACCCACGAAATGGGCTTCGCGCGCAGCGTGGCCGACGAGGTCGCGTTCATGGACCGCGGCAAGGTCGTCGAACTCGGCAAACCCGAGGCGCTCTTCGACGACCCGCGAAGCCCCCGGCTCCAGCGCTTCCTCTCGCAGGTCCTGTGACGGGAACCCCGGGATAAAGCCTGCTTTATCCCGGGGCCGGCCGGGTAACCTGCGAGGCATGGCGAGGATCGCGGAGCTGGTGTATTACCCGGTCAAGGGGTGCAGGGGCACGTCCGTGACCACGGCGCGGGTGACCCAAGCCGGGCTCGCGCACGATCGCGTCTTCATGGCCATGGGCGCCGATGGGGCGTTCCGCAGTCAGCGACGGCACCCGATGATGGCCACGATCGAGCCCGAGGTGCTCGACGACGGGCGCAAGCTGCGGCTGTCCGCGCCCGGTATCGAGGACTTCGAGCTCGACGTGGTGTTCGACGGGCCCCGGCACCCGGCCGCCACCTTCACCTGGCAAGGCAAAGGCGTCGACCAGGGCGCTGAGGCGGCGGACTGGTTCTCCACCGTGCTCGGTGAGGCTTCGGTGCTGGTGCGGGTGCCGCCGGACCACGACCGCGTGACCAATGGCGAACGCGCGGGCACCGCCGGGTTCGCCGACGCGCACGCCGTTCTCGTCACGTCTGAGTCCTCTTTGGACTTACTGAGCGAGCGGATTTCCGCCCATGGCGCGGAACCCGTGCCGATGGATCGGTTCCGGGCCAACCTGGTCGTGTCCGGATGGCCGGAACCGCATACCGAGGACCGCGTCCGCGTGCTGCGCGCGGGGACGGCCGAGTTCGGGTATGCCAAATTGTGCGTGCGCTGCGCGGTGCCGACGATCGACCAGGAGACCGGGCGGAAATGCGGCCCTGAGCCGACTCGTACGCTCGCCGGCTACCGGCGCGCACCCGAAGGCGGGGTCACCTTCGGGATGAAGGCGATGGTGCTGCGGCCAGGTCAGCTGTCGCTGGGCGACGAGGTGATCGTGCATTCCTGGGAAGGCACGGCGTCGAGCACCGAAGCGGCCGAGCCGCCATTGACCGCGACGGCTAGCCTGCCTGCCGAGTCGGCGTAGAGAACCGTTGGGGCGTCAGCGAAAGTACGCGCGAACTCCACGCGTAGCGTCTTGCGTCCACGGTGGACGTACAGCGGGCCGTTGAGCTCGGCCTTGTCGAAGTCGTTCGGCGTCGCGGCCAGCTGGACGTTGCCGAAGTGGTCGACCGTCAGCACCTCCGAAGTGAGCTTGCCCGGCTGTGCGTCGACACGCGGCTCCGGGAGCACCACGAGGTCGGGTACCGGCTTGCCGAACGCCTCCGGCGCGACGCCCAGCGCCAGATGCGCGGCGGCGGGGGCGAAGATGTCACGGCCGTGGAAGGTCGCCGAGACGTGCGGCATCCGGTAGTCGGGGTTGGTGAGCTCGTACGCCTCGCGGACGCCACCGAGCGCCTCTGCCGCCGGTAGCAGCAGGCCGTTGTCCGGCCCGACCAGCAGGCCGCGCGGGGTCACCACCACGACACCGCGGCGGTCGGTGCCGACACCGGGGTCGACCACCGCCACGTGCACGGCCTCCGGCAGGAACGGCACGGTCTGCGCCAGCACGGTCGAGCCGGGCCGGATTTGCTGGGGGTTGACCGAGTGGGTGACGTCGATCACCCGGATGGGGGGTGCGATACGCGCGATCACCCCGTGGCAGGCCGCCACGAATCCGTCGCACAGGCCGTAGTCGGTCGTCAAGGAGATCCAGTCATACGCCATCAAGGCATCATCCTCCCGACAGCTAGGGTGCATGCGTGAGCACCCTCGCGGACTACCCGAAGATCGCAGCCGGAAAGGTACGAGAGCTGTACGCGGTCGATGACGACCACCTGCTGCTCGTCGCCTCCGATCGCATCTCCGCCTATGACTTCATCCTGGACACGCCGATCCCTGACAAGGGCCGCGTGCTCACCGCGATGAGCGTGTTCTGGTTCGAGCAGCTGGCCGACCTACTGCCCAACCACCTGGTCGCCTACGACGACCCGCGCATCCCCGCCGAGGTCCGCGGCCGCGCGCTGATCGTGCGCAGGCTGGCCATGGAACCCGTCGAGGCGGTCGCCCGCGGCTACCTCACCGGCTCCGGTTTCGCCGACTACCAGCGTACCGGCGCGGTGTGCGGTGTGCTGCTGCCCGAAGGACTGCCCGAGTCCGCGAAGCTGCCGACCCCGATCTTCACGCCCGCCAGCAAGGCCGAGATCGGCGAGCACGACGAGAACGTCACGTTCGACGACGTCGCCGCGCAGATCGGGCTCAAGCAGGCCGAGGAGATCCGCGAAGCCACCCTCGCCATCTACGAGCGCGGCGCCCAGCTGGCCGCCGAGCGCGGCATCCTGCTCGCGGACACCAAGTTCGAGTTCGGCCGCGACGCCACCGGCGCGCTGGTGCTCGGCGACGAGGTGCTCACCCCGGATTCGTCCCGCTATTGGCCTGCCGACAGCTACGAGCCCGGCCGTTCGCAGCCCTCGTTCGACAAGCAGTACGTGCGCGACTGGCTGACCGGCCCCGAGTCCGGCTGGGACCGCAAGTCCAACACCCAGCCGCCACCGCTGCCCGCCGAGGTCGTCGCGGCGACGCGGGCGCGTTATGTCGAAGCGTACGAACGGATTTCCGGGCGTTCACTGGCAGACTGGCCCGCGTGATCCTGCTGATTTCGGGGAGTCTGCGCGTGGGCTCCAACGCGGCCGCCCTGCGTACCGTCCACGAACTGGTCCCCGGGTCGGTGCTCTTCGACGGCTTGGCGATGCTGCCGCACTTCAACCCGGACGACGACGCCGAGCCGCTGCACCCCGCCGTCGCCGCGCTGCGGTCGGCGATCGCAGCGGCCGACGCGGTGCTGTTCTGCACACCGGAGTACGCGGGCGCGCTGCCGGGGTCGTTCAAGAACCTGCTGGACTGGACGATCGGCGGCGGCGAGATCTACCAGAAGCCGGTCGCCTGGATCAACGTCTCGGTGCGCGGCGCCGAAGCCGCGCACGCGTCGCTGCGGACCGTGCTCGGCTATGCGGGCACGCGGATCGTCGAGGACGCCGTCGCGCACATCCCGCTCCCGCCGGAGTCGATGAGCGGCGGGCTGGTGACCGATCCGGAGCTGCGTGCCCGGATCGCAGATGTAGTCGCGAAACTCGTGCCCGCTTAACCTCAGAGTCAGATCGCTGTCACTGAACGCGTGCTTAATGGCGAACGTGGACGCTGAACTGGTCGTTTCCCTCGCCGGAGTGACGCCCCGGACGCTTCACCGCTGCGCCGACCTCGCCGCGGAGCTCGAACGCCGTCAAGTGCCGTTGTCCGTGCTCTACCCGGCCAGCACCGGTGAAGGCCCGGTCACCGAGTGGGTCCGCGAGCGGACCAACCGTGGCGATGGCCTGCTGCTGCACGGCTATGACCATCAGGTGCCGCCGACCGATCGCCCCGTGGTGAGCCTCGCCAAGAAGGCCGAGTTCGCCGCGCTGGGCGCACACGAGGCGCGGCTGCGCCTCATCGCGGCGAAAGCCGCCATGGAGAACACCGGCCTGACCCCGCACGGGTTCGCGCCGCCGCGCTGGCTCGCGTCGCCAGGCACGCTGGACGCGTTGCGGGAGCACGGTTTCCAGCTCTGCGCCGATCAGCACGGCGTGCGTGACCTCAAGACCGGCGAGCTGCGCCGGGCGCGCGTGCAGGAGTTCGCGAGCCAGTCGCAGCGCACCGAGACGATCCGCTGCTTCGCTTTGGTCTTGGCGACCGCCCGCGCGGCACGGCGTGGCGGGCTGGTGCGGCTCGGCGTCGAGGCTTCGGACCTGGCCAGGCCCGGTCTCCGTCAGGCGCTGCTCGACGCGGTCGACGTCGCCTTGGAAAACCGGGCCTTCGGCACCACCTACGCGAAGCTCAAAGTTTCTCCGGCTCTCCAGGCGTGAGCACGCGGACCTCGGCGCCCCGCGGCCCGAGGTTCGTGAACAGGCCGTAGATCATCGCGGGGTTGGCCAGCGTCTTTTCGTGGATCGGCACCGCCGCGCGCGGGCTCACCGCACGGAAGAAGTCGACGGCCTCGCTCGCCTTGAGCCACGGCGCGCCGGTGGGCAGGCCGAGCACGTCGATCTTCTGCTCCGGCACGAAGAACGAGTCGCCGGGGTGATAGAACGCGCCGTGGTCGACGACGTAGCCGATGTTCGGCACGACCGGGATGTCGGGGTGGATCACCGCGTGGTCACCGCCGACGGTGTTGACCACCGCGCCCGCGAACTCGAACGCGTCGCCGGGGTGCGCGACCCGGAACTCGACGCCGAGCTTCTCGACCTCGGTGACCGAGCCGGGGTCGATGATCAGCTGAGCGTTGGGGTTCGCCTGGAGCAGCGCGGGCAGCTTGGTCACGTCGAGGTGATCGAAATGCTGATGCGTGATCAGGATCGCGTCCAGCTCACGCTCGTTCTCGAACCCCTCGGAAAACGTGCCGGGGTCGAGCAGGATGCGGGCGGATTCGGTCTCCAGCAGTACGCAAGAGTGTCCAAAATGGACAATACGCATGGGGAAGCTCCCTTCTGTCACTCAGACTATGCCTCGCAACAGCGCGTCGCCAAGATCGGTTCGCCGATAGTGGACCGCGTGCCCGCGCCGCACCGAATCGAGCAGCCCCGCCGTTTTGAGCGCGGTGAGATGCTCGGAAACCGTGCCGGGTGAGAGTTCAAGCCGGATCGCGAGAGCCGCGGTGCTCGCCGGTTCGTCCAGCGTCGTGAGCAATGCGGCCTTCGTGCGTCCGACGACGTTCGCGAGCGCGTCGCTGGGCTTGGTTTTCTTCGTCCAGAGCTCCGCGACCCCGCGCGCCGGATAGAGGATCGCGGGTTGCCACGGTGGCAGCGTGATCACGCCGAGCGTGGGCCACCCGAAGACGGCCGGGATGAGCAGCAGGCTTTCGAGTTCGACGCGGCTGCGGTCCTTGAGGTCGATGAGCAGTGTGTCGCCGACGAGCCGCAGCCGCGGGTGCAGATCCTTGAACACCGCGGTGGTGCCCTGCTCGGCAAGCCGGCGTGAGCGGTACTCGATATCGGCGACGAGCAGCCGATGCATCCGTGGCCAATGCGGCTCGACCAGCTCGATCCACACCTGCTCGAGCTGATCGGCCAGCAGATCACGGGCCGCCGCCGGGTCCTGCGGCAGTCCGCTGAGATCGGCGTCGACCATGGCGAGCTCCTGCTCGACCTGCTCGGCCGGGGTCTGCCGCACCTTGGCGAGCTGCGCTTGCGCGGTCGTCTCGGGCCCGCTCGGCGGCGGGCACAAGAAGTCGGTGATGTAGTGGCGCGCCCCCAGCACTTTGGCCAGCTCCACGGGCAGCTCCCGCGGCTGCCTGAGCCACTCCGGCTGACTGGGATGCCCCCGCAGCCCGAGCACGGTCTGCACGGCACCGAGCACCTCCTCCAGCGGCGAGATCCCGAACCGCACCCGCTGCGCGCTCTCAGCGTCGAAAACCAGCTCGATCACACATTCCCCCAGCTCACCCGTGGAAAAAAATCCCAATGCGGCATTCGTCAGTTTTCCGGCCCCCAATGTGGCTTTGGTCAGCCAAAAGCTGACCAAAGCCACATTGGGGGTAACGACGGCCAAGATTTGGGTATGGCCGAATCAGTATGCCGGGGTGGGTACGGACGGCAGCGTTGAGCGCATGGGTTTGCTGCGAAATGGTGGGTATTGGCGCTGGTCGGCGGGGGTTCAGCTGATGCGGCTGCCGAATGCGATGGCGCCGCTCGCGTTCACGATGCTGACCACGGCGACCACCGGGTCTTATCGGCTCGGCGGGGTGATGATGTCGGTGTTCGTGGTCGCCGAGCTGGCAGGCGCGATCCCTGGCGGGCGGTTGCTCGACCGGATCGGCGTCCCCAGGGGGCTCGTGCTGATGCTGGTGATCGCCGGGGCCGGGTTCGGGGCCGTCGCGTTGTTCGCGGCGTACGGGAGTCCGGCCGCGACGCTGGTCGCCGTGGTGATTCCCGGTGCGGCCGCCGGTGGGTTGTCGGGCGGGTTTCGCGCGTTGCTGGCGGGAACGGTCGACGCCGCCGATCTGCCGAGGGCCATCTCGATCGACGTGATGATCCTCGAGAGCGTGCTCATCGCGGGGCCCGCGTTCGTGGCGGTGCTCGGCGGGCCGTTCTGGCCGCTGGTCGTGATGGCGCTGGCCTGCGTGCTGTCGGCGGTTTTCGTGCCGCGTCGGCAGGTGGCGCCCAAGCATTCGGAACGGAGTGACGTACCTCTCAAAGCCTGCCTGCCGTGGCTGGCGTGCATGTTCACCGTCGGTCTTCTGCTGGCGACGATCGAGCTCGCGACGTTGCCGCTCGTGCAGCGGCTCGGTGCGCCGGATGGGATGTCCGCGCTGGTCATGGCCGTGTTGTGCGGGGCGAGCATCGCGGGGAACGCGGGGTACGCCTGGCGCGGGACGACTGGTGACGCCCGGCTGTTCCTGGCCGGGTTCATGGCCGGCGGCACGATCGTCGCGGCGAATCTCGGCTGGACCGGATTGGTCGCCGGCATCATTCTGGTCGGCCTGTGCACCGGGCCGCTGGCCACCGTCGCCTCTGTCAACCTGCAGGCTTTGTTACCGGAAAGTAGGAGGTCAGAAGGGTTCTCGGTCGCGTTCACCGTCCAAGCCGCCGGATTCGGGCTCGGCTCACTGGCGGTCGGCGTGCTCCCGCTGTGGCTGCCACCCCTGTTCGGTGTGGTGGCAGCGGCCGCGACCTGTGGAATGCTGGCGGTGCGGGCGCGACGAGCAGTAGTTGGCACAGTGTCAGTAACGTCGTAGCCTGGTTGGCAGCCGAGACCACGGGAGACGCCGATGACCGCCGTCCAGCCGAAGCCGAGCAGCAGCGTCGGCGAGACCTTCGACTCGCTCAGCCCCGCGACCGACGAGGTGGTCGGCACCTATCCGGTGCACACCGCCGCCGAGGTCGAAGCCGCCATCGCGCGGGCGCGCGCGGCAGCGGCCTGGTGGGCCTCGCTCGGTTTCGACGGCCGCGCCGAACGGCTGCGCCGCTGGAAGGGCGTGATCACGCGCCGGCTGCCCCAGCTGTGCCAGGTCGTCCGTGACGAGACCGGCAAGCCGCTCGCGGACGCCCAGCTCGAAGCCGTGCTCGGCATCGAACACATCGCCTGGGCGGGCAAGCACGCGCGCAAGGTGCTCGGCAAGCAGCGCCGCTCGGCTGGCCTGCTGATGTCGAACCAGGCCGCGACCGTCGAATACCAGCCGCTCGGCGTGGTCGGCGTGATCGGCCCGTGGAACTACCCGGTCTTCACCCCGCTCGGCTCGATCGCCTACGCGCTCGCCGCGGGCAACGCGGTCGTCTTCAAGCCGAGCGAGTACACCCCCGGCGTCGGCAAGTGGCTGGTTGACGCCTTCACCGAGGTAGTCCCGGAGCACCCGGTGCTGCAGCTGATCACCGGCTTCGGCGAGACCGGCGCGGCGCTGGTCGGCGCGGGCGTCGACAAGATCGCCTTCACCGGCTCGACCGCGACCGGCAAGAAGATCATGGCCGCGGCCGCCGCGACGCTGACCCCGGTGATCATCGAAGCCGGCGGCAAGGACCCGGTGCTCGTCGACGCGGACGCCGACCTCGACGCCGCCGCCGACGCGACCGTCTGGGGCGCGTTCTCGAACTCCGGCCAGACCTGCATCGGCGTGGAACGCGTCTATGTCCACGAAAAGGTCCACGACGAGTTCGTCGCCAAGGTCGTCGAGAAGTCCCGCGACGTCCGCGCGGGCTCCGATGTCGAGGCCAAGTACGGCCCGGTCACCATGCCTTCGCAGATCGCGGTGATCAAGCGGCACATCGAAGACGCGCTTTCCCGCGGCGGCAAGGCGGTCCTCGGCGGGGTCGAGTCGGTCGGCGACCGGTACGTCCAGCCGACCGTGCTGGTCGACGTGCCAGAGGATTCCGAAGCGGTGCAAGAGGAAACCTTCGGCCCGACGGTCACCATCGCCAAGGTCCGCGACATGGACGAGGCGGTCGACCGCGCCAACAACACGCGCTACGGCCTGGGTTCCACGGTCTTCTCGAAGGCACGCGGCCTCGAACTCGCCGGGCGCCTGCGCACCGGCATGACCTCGATCAACGCCCCGCTTTCCTTCGCGGGCATCGCCTCGCTTCCGTTCGGTGGCGTCGGCGACTCGGGCTTCGGCCGGATCCACGGGCCGGAGGGCCTGCGTGAGTTCGCCCGCTCGAAGGCCATCGCGCGCCAGAAGTACAAGGCGCCGATGACACTGACCTCGTTCTCCCGCAAGGAATCCACGGACGCGCTGGTGGCGAAGCTGATCACCATCCTGCACGGCAAGCGCTGAGTCAGACCGCGACAGTGAGCGTCGCGGTGTAGCCGGAGACGTCGCCCGTGACGGTGGCGAGCTGATGCTCGGTGCCGTCACGGAACACCATGTCCCGCGCCAGTGAAGTCTGACTCAGGTTGCGGACGCTCGTCTCGTAACCGCTTGTCGCGTAGACGGTTTTGCACACGTCTTCCGGCAGCGCGAGCTGTGAGGTGACGGACTTCGTGCCAGCCGAGGTGGCCTGGGCGAGGTCCGGGTACACCTCGAAGTGGATGTGCGGCCAGCGCCCGGTGTACGCGGCCGGGAAGATGCTCTGGAACGTCACCGCGCCGCTCGTGTCCGCTTCCTGCACGCCGCGCAGGTAGTTCTCCGTGGTGACGCCTTGGGAGTACATCGAGTATTTACCGTCGATGTCGCAGTGCCACAGGTAGATCGCCGCGCCGGCGTACGCGGCGCAGTCCTTCTGCAGGTTCAGCTTGATGGTGAGCGGAATCCCTTGCGCCACAGCGGAAGCGGAACCGAAGCTCGACCGGATGTCGCTGCGCACGATTCCACTCGTGGTGAGGATGTTCGGCCCGTTGGAGCCGTCGCCGGGATACGGCCCGGCGGTCTCCTCGGGGATCTTGTCGGTGCAGGCCTTTACAGTGGTGGTTGCCGCGGCGGTCGTGGTTTCGGCGGATGAACAGGCGGCCAGCGCGGTCAGGCTCGCGCCGCCGAGCAGGAACAGCGCGCGCCTGCGGTTCAGCAGGGTCTTGAGGTCATAGGCGAGGCCTCTGTCGTGGTTGTCCATGAAGTCGAGTTTGGGCGGCCCGGCTGTCCCGAGCCTGTGAGCGGACTGTCCGTTCGCTGTCGGTTCAGCCGAGGTCGCGGGCGAACAGGTCCTCCTCGGTTTCGCGGCGCACCAGCATCGTCGCGACGCCATCGCGGACGCCGACCAGCGGCGGGCGGCCGATGAGGTTGTAGTTCGAGGCCAGCGAGTGGTGATAGGCGCCGGTGCACGGGACCGCCAGCAGGTCGCCGGGGTGGATGTCGTCCGGCAGCGCCAGGTCGGCGAGCACGTCGCCCGACTCGCAGTGACGGCCGACGACGCTCATCGGGCGGTGCGGTGCGCGCGAGTGCCTGCCGACGAGCCGCGCGGTGTACTTCGCACCGTACAAGGAAGGCCGGGGATTGTCGCTCATGCCACCGTCGACGGCGACGAAGGTCTTGCTGCCGCGCTTGACGGCGCACACCCGGTAGACCGTGATCCCGGCCGGGCCGACGATCGCCCGGCCCGGCTCGATCGTCAAGCGGGGTAAGGGAAAGTCGCGCGTCGAGCATTCGTAGGCGAGTGCGACACGCAGGCGCCGCGCATAGCCGTCGAGGTCGAAATCGGTGTCGCCGGGCAGATAGGGGACGGCGTGCCCGCCGCCGAGGTCGAGCTCGCGCAAGGTGACACCGTATGCCGTGCGGACGCCGGCGAGCACGTCGACCATCCGGCGGGCCGCCTCCTCGTATCTGTCCACACGCGACACTTGCGAGCCGATGTGGCAATGCAGGCCCACCAGCGAAAGGCTCGGCTGCGCGAGCACGGCGCTGACGGCGGCGGCGAGGTTGTCGCGGACACCGTCCAGCAACGAGAAGCCGAACTTCTGGCCCTCGGTGCCGGTGGTGATGGCCGCGTGCGTGTCGGCCTGGACGCCGGGCGTCACGCGGATCATCACCTGCTGGCGGCCGTGCGCGAGCGAGCCGAGTTGCTCGATCTCGTCGAGTGAGTCGAGCACGATCCGGCGGACGCCGTACTCGAGCGCTGCCTTGAGGTCCTCCGGGGTTTTCGCGTTGCCGTGCAACAGGATGCGCTCGGCGGGGAAGCCGACGGACCTCGCGGCGGCGATCTCGCCGGCCGAGCACGTGTCGAGCGAGAGACCTTCTTCGGCGAGCCAGCGCAGCACCGAACGCGTGCACAACGCCTTTCCGGCGAAAGCGACCTCGGCGTCGGGCAGCGCCGCGCGGTACGCACGGGCCCGCGACCGGACCTCTTCCTCGTCGAGCAGATAGAGCGGCGTGCCGAACCGGGCGGCGAGATGGCTGATCGGCACGCCCGCGAACCGGGCTTCTTCGTGGCCGAGATCGAGACTCGGCAGTAGCTCGCTGAGCGTCATGCAGCCAGCACAGCGCGCGGAGCGCCGGTCAGCCGCCTTGGCAACGCTCCTCTGACGCCCCGGCGGCTCCCGCTGACGCGTCCTTTACGCGCGAGTAACCCCCGTCACGGCTCAGTACGGCACTCGCTTGCGCCGCCAGGCGAAGAAGGCGATGACCTTGCCGAGCACGATCGCGCCGATGAGCAAGGCCCACGGGAACTCGGCGGTCTCGGTGGGCTTGGCCTGGGCTTTGGGCTGTTGTGACCCGGGCGGCACTTCCTCGTCGACCGCGTCCTCAGGCGTCGAGGAAGACGGCGGCGCACTGCCCGAGGACGGCGCCGCCGAACTCGAGGGCGCGGCCTGCGGCTTCGGCGCAGGCACGACCGGGACGCCACCGCCTTTGCCAGGGTTGGTGCCGCCATGCTGCTCTTGCGAACGAGGGGTCGGCGGTGGCGGGCTTGCGGGCTGAACCGGCCGGGACGGCGTGAACCGCGGCGCCGCCTTGCCGAACGACCAGCCTTCGAAGGTGCCCTGTGGCGGCATCGAGGATGACGCGGCGCGCTGGCTCGCCGTCCAGGTCCCGCCGTTCCAGGCGTTCCAATAGGACCACTGGCCTGCTTCGCAGGTTTCCGGCTTGCCCTGCAGACGGCAGACGCCCGACTCCAGCGTCGCGACGGTGATGCCCGCGCTCTGCAACGCGGTCAGCCCACTGCGCTGCGCTCCGGGCGCACAGCGGACCAGCATGTCGCCGCCGAGCTCGCGGAAGTCGACGACGACCGTCACGCCGCCGTCGGTCGTGCAGTACCCGGCCGTGCTCGCCGACGCGGGCGTGGCCGGGGCGAGTGCGAACAGCACCCCGGCGGCGGCGAGCAGGCAGGCGAGTCTCATTGCGGTGTCCGCCGCCTGGCCAGCAGCACGAGCGCGGAGCCCGAGACGAGCAGCGCCAGCCCGACGAGCAGGCCGGTGGGCGCCGAGAACCCGGTGTCGGCCAGGTTCGGCGAGCCCGAGGACGAGGTGTCCGTCGAGCTCGTCGTCGTGGTGGTGGGCGTGGTCGTCGTGGTGTCGGTTGGCGAGGACGTGGTGGTTTCGGTCTGCTCCGACGGGAGCACGAGCGCCGGGGCGGTGTGCCCCAGCCCGGTCTTGGTCAACGCGAGCACGGCGCGTGCGGTCCAGCCCCGCCACTTGGCGCGAGCCGTCGCGGCGATCTTGCCGTCTTTCGCGTTCGTCAGGCCGTCATCCAAGGCAGCCTTGTTGAACGCGATCGCGCCCAGGTCACCGGAAAGCTTTGTGGCGTCCTTGGTGACCTGCATGCTCGCGACCCAGTCGGCCGCCTTCTCCGCGACATCACCCTTGCCGGCGATCCAGAGCGCTTGCCCTGCGAGCCCGGTGGCTGCCGAGTTCAGGTCATTCGCGTCCTTGAAGCCACCCGAGGCGTCCTGCGTTGTCATCAGGTACGTGGCCGGCTTCTCCACCTCTTCCAGCTTGAACGCGTCGTGCAGTGCCTGCATCGCCAAGGCGGTGGTGGCCGCGTCGGAGTGCTCATCCGGACCGCAGGTGGGCTTGTCGTCGCCACCGAGCCGGAATCCGCCGTCGGCGCACTGCTGATTCCTCAGGAAGTTGATCGCCTGCGCTGGTGGCACCACGTTGGCTTTGACGAGTCCGATGATCGCGAGAGCCTGGTCGCTGTTGGTGCTCGCCTCGCCGTATTTGCCGTCGAGGGTCGGTTCCCCGGAGTCGGGGTTGCTCACCATCAGCTCGCCGAGTTCTTCGATCAGGTTGACGCTGCCGAACTCCGTGGGCTTCTCGGCGGCGATCAGCTCCTTGGCGATCGCACCCGCGACGCGCTTGCCCGCCGGTCCGATGAAGGACTCGGCGTGTGCTGGCAGCGCCGCGGCGATCTTGCCAACGGCTTCTTTCTCAGTGCCGGTCGCCTGGAACGCGAGCAGCGCGTCGATGGTGACGTGCCAGTCGGTCGCCCCGGCATCCCCAGGCAGCGTGTTCTCGACCAGCGCGCCCGCCACGGTGGGATTCGCCTTATCGAAGGCGGACACGTCGGCCGCGGTGGCGAGCTGCCCTGCCAGCCAGTGTGTGGCCGCGTACATCTCCTGGCCGTGCGGCGTCGGCTCGGCGTCCGCGGCGAACGCCGTGCCGCTGAACACCAATGCCGCGCCGGCGACCGCGCCCAGCGATCGGCGCAAGGCCGTAGTCATGAAACCCCCACTGCGAGTACTTAACTCAGCGTACAGACGGTAACCCAGTCAGGTGAGGTGCGGAAGGCCGCCGGGCTCACAAATAGACTCCCCACCGTGGACACCCCGTTGCGCGTTGGCCTTGTCGGTGCCGGACCCTGGGCGAAGCTCATCCATGCCCCCGGCCTGGCGGATCATCCGGGAACCAAGCTGACCGCGGTCTGGACGCGGCGTCCCGAGCCGGCCAAGGAGCTCGCGGACAACTACGGCGCGGTGGCCGTCGGAAGCTTCGAGGAGCTGCTGGACCAGGTCGACGCCGTGGCGTTCGCGGTGCCGCCGTCCGTGCAGGCCGAGCTGGGCGTCCAAGCGGCGCGGGCCGGAAAGCACCTCATACTGGAGAAGCCGATCGCGCCCGACCTGGCCTCCGCCGAGCGCCTGGCCGACGCCGTGACCGAGGCGGGCGTGGCTTCGCTGGTGGTGTTGACGTTGCGTTTCGCCGCTATCACCCGTGAGTGGCTCGCCGATGTCGCCGCATCGGGTGAGTGGCGTGGCGGGACCGCGCGCTGGCTGTCCGGCGCACTGCTCGGCGGCGCTTACGAGGGCTCGCAGTGGCGGACCGACGAGGGCGCGCTCGCTGACATCGGGCCGCACGCGTTCGACCTGCTCGACGCCGCGCTCGGCAAGATCACCAGTGTGGTCGCCGCGCATGTCACCGAAGATGACCTGTGGCAGGTCCTGTTCGAGCACGACGGCGGGGCCACCAGCACGGCGACGCTCTCGCTGCGCCTGCCCATCGACCCGACGATCGTCGAGCTCAGTGTCTACGGCCTGCACGGGTACCGATCGCTGGGACGCAAGCCCGGCTCGGCGCTGGAATCGTATGTCGCGCTGCTCGACGATTTCGCCGCAATGGCGGCTAGCGGAACCACCGAACACCCCTGCGACGTGCGGCGCGGCCTGCATCTCCAGCGGCTCATTCACCAAGCGCGAACCCTCGCCAACGCAAAGTAGTACACAGGCACCACAATCGGGAAACCGTTTACGCGCAAGGGTTTTCACGTACGGCCGAAAACTTGTCCACAGGGTTGTCCACAGAGTCCACTGTGGACGGTAGCGACTGCTACTGAACCACGGCAGCGACACGCGCGCGAATCGAGAATCACCGAATAGTGGTCCTCGTTCAGCGCGCAGAGTTGATCTTGCCGTGCCTAAGGTTGATCTTGAAAACGCAACCTGGGAAAGGGGGTCGCGTGGGGGATTTGCTGCGAAATTTCGGGGCGATGATCCCGCTGACGATCATCGCCGTTCCGTACGCATTGATCGCCTGGCCACTCTTGACGGCGGCACGGAGGCGGAAAAGAGAGCACGACGCGAAGCTCACGGCAGCCATGGATGTCACCATCTGCCTGGTTTCCGTTCTCGTGCTCGCGCTGGTGATGATGCCCGTCGCGGGTTCGCGTACCAGCACCCTGCATTTGACTCCGGGCGCGGACATGGCGACCGCGTTCGGCGACGGCGGTTCGTTCTGGCAGGTGGGCGGCAATCTGCTGATGCTCACCCCACTCGGGATGTTCCTGCCGTTCCGGGTGCGGTTCCTGCGGTCGGTGGGGCGGATCGCAGTAGCCGCACTCGTGCTGTCCATGCTGGTGGAAGCGGTGCAGTACCTCCTGCACGCCGGCAGGGTGACCGCGACGGACGACGTCATACTCAACGCGCTCGGCGCGACCATGGGTGCGGCGATCGCCCGTCCATGGTGGCTGCGCCCGCAGGTGGTCATCCCGGTCCAGGCCCGCCGTGTTTGCGAGGCCTCGATCCAGCTGCGGGTGCCGAGATCGGTGTGGGAGCCGACGTGTTTCCGTGTCGTCGACACAAGCCGCCTCGCCAACGGTCCGGCTCGGCTGTGAAGTTCGCTCGATAAACCGGTTGCCCCCGCATGACATGATGGGCTCACCTTCGGACAACAGGGGAATGCCTCATGCCTGACGCCTCCTAGTGGCGTCATCGCGACGCCTACACGTCGACCTGAGTTCATCCTGCCCGAAAGGTTCCCAGACAAATCATGTCTGCTGTTCAGTCCTACATGCGCACAACCGCGGCCAAAGCCCGTGAAACCGAGCGAATCGGGCCGTTCCTGGCCACTTTCTCCCGGAGCTCAGCCAATCCGTTCCTGAACTACGCCATTCCCGATGACGGCGCCGTCCCGACACACGCCGATGTGGACGGGCTCACCGAGGCCTACCGGAAGCGGGATCTGATCCCGCGCCTGGAGTTCCTCGGCGAGTCGATGCCGGAGGTCGAGCCGGTCGTGCTCGCGGCCGGCTATCAGCTCGAACGGCGCGTTCCCCTGATGGTCTGCCCGCGTGGCGAGGTCGCCGTGCAACCGGTGGCCGAGGGTTTCGAGCTGCTCACCCCCGAGTCGGACGAGGAATACCTCGCCATGATGGGTGCGCAGAGCGAGGCGTTCGACGATCCCGACCCGATCACCCCGGAGTCGCTCGCCGGGCGGCGCGAGATGGTCGCCAATGGCGGCCTCGCCGTGCTCGCCAGGCATGTCGACTCCGGTGAGGGCGCCGGCGGCGGCCTGGCAACACCGATGGCGGACGGCACCATCGAGGTCGCCGGCTTCGGCGTCCGCGCGAAGTACCGGCGGCAAGGTCTCGCGGCCGCGCTCACCGAGTACCTCACCCGTGCGGCGCACGAGCGGGGAGCGCACACCGTGTTCCTCACCCCAGCCGGTGTCCCGGAGGAGCGGATCTATGCGAGGGTCGGGTTCCGGCCTGCGGGTAGCTTCGTGAACCTGCGCCTGGAGTAGCGATTTTCAACGTGAGGGCCTCCCGCGCGGGAGGCCCTCACGTCTTTCGAAAGGGAGAGCCGTGACCGAACGACCCGATCCGCCCCGCCAGGGTGACGAGCGCGAGACGCTGCGCGTGTTCCTGGACTTCCACCGCGCCACGCTCGCGATGAAGTGCGAGGGCCTCGGCGACGAAGACCTCCGCAAGCAGTCGATGCCGCCCTCGACATTGAGCCTGCTCGGCCTGGTCCGGCACATGGCCGAGGTTGAGCGGAACTGGTTCCGTCGCGTGCTCAACTCCGAGGACATCGAGCACGTCTGGTCGGACAAGCGCGACTTCCAAGCGGCCTACGACGCCTCGGACTCCACCCGCGAAGAGGCCTTCGCCGCCTGGGAGGCCGAGGTCGAGCACGCGCGCCGCATCGAGCGGGAGGCCGAGTCGCTCGACTTCAGCGCCTACTTCGACAGGTGGGAAGAGAACGTCTCGCTGCGGTTCGTCATGCTGCACCTGATCCACGAGTACGCCCGCCACAACGGGCACGCCGACTTCCTGCGCGAGGGGGTCGACGGGGTCACCGGGGCATGATCTGGGCGGGATCTGGGCGATCCCACGGGCATCGTTCCACTCCGGATTCACACATCGGAGGGAATGAACATGAAGAGACGCGTTCTGGGGCTGGTCGCTTTCGCGCTGTTGGCAGGCACGGTCGTGACCTCGCCCGCCGTCGCCTCGCCGGACAACGAAGGCGCTGAGCCCGCGAACGTCGTCGCCGTCGAGGCCAAGGTCTCGCGCGCCACGATCATCGCCCGGCTGCAGGCGTGGGTGAAGGCCAACGTCTCGTACAGCAAAACCGCTAAGTACCAGGGTTACCGCAAGGACTGCTCCGGCTATGTCTCGATGGCCTGGGGCCTGAGCAAGCCCGGTGCGACGACCGCCAGCCTGGCGAGGTACGCGCACCGCATCAACAACTCCCAGCTCGCGGCAGGCGACATCATGCTGGACGACAACAACCACGTGACCGTCTTCCACAAGTGGGCCAACTCGGCGCACACCAGGTACTACATGTACGAGGAGACGCCCAGCTACGGCGCGCACTACGACGACATCCCGTTCCCGTACTACTCGAGCCACCCCGGGCACTACCTCGCCTACCGGTTCAACAACGTCGCCTGACGAATTCGATGGACGGGGCCGCTGGCGCGTCGCTACGGTTCCGGGGAACGTGACTCGACATCTGGAGGTGAGACCCCATGAACGCTGTTTCGATGTGGGTGCTCCCCTCGTTGTCACGGTCTGGCGACTGACGTAGGGGTTGCCGGGAGCGCCTCGATCAGGCACTCCCGAAAGGCGACCATGAACACTTCTCGTTTCACCGCGGGCGAACCCGCGACCGTCGGCTTGTTCCTGCCACTGGCGAACAGCACGTTGGAGCTGGTGCGTCATGGCCGGTAAGGGCGGCATCGAAGTCGAAGGAACCGTGCTCGAATGCCTGCGCGACGCGCGGTTCAAGGTCGAGCTGCCGAACGGGCACCACGTGCTCGCGCATATCAGTGGCAAGATCAGGAAGAACTACATCAGGATCATGCCGTTCGACCGGGTACTGGTCGAGCTGAGCCCGTACGACCTGAACCGGGGCCGGATCCTCTACCGCTACCGGTGATCGGGCGCGTTTTGGGCCGTTGAGCGGCCCAGAACGCGCACGCTCGGTTCATACCGAACGGCCACGAAACGACTAGTCGTCGAAGCGGCCGCCGCGGCCCTTCTTGACGTCGCTGCGGCGTTTCTTCGATGCGAGGCGGCGTTCTTTCGAGCCACGGGATGGCTTGGTGGGGCGCCGCTTCGGCGGCGGCGGTGCTGAAGCCTCGGTGAGGATCACGGCCAGGCGCTCGCGTGCGGCCTCGCGGTTCATCAGCTGTGAACGGTGCTCGCTGGCCGCGATCGTCAGCACTCCGTCGACGAGCCTGCCGCCGAGCCGTTCGACGATCCTGGCTCGCAGGTTCTCCGGGATCGACGTGGACGCGGCGATGTCGAACGACAGCTCGACGCGGGAGTCGGTGGTGTTCACGCCCTGCCCGCCGGGGCCTGACGAGCGGGAAAAGCGCTCGTTCAGCTCGGCGCCCGGTACGACGAACCGGGAACCGACCACCACATCAGACGGAGACGCTGCCACCCGATCATTGTGACAGCGCTGGCGAAGAAGCGATGCCGATTAACTGGTGGATGGTCAGCGGTGGCTTCGGCCTGGTCGGCCGTCCGTCGGTACCGCGGGTCGAGAGCCGCACCGAGACGATGTGGTCGCCGACCTGCCTGACCACGAGGAACTCGAACATCCCCGGCGGATCCTCGCTCTGGTAGGCCACCAGGCGCGAACCGTCCGGCAGCAGGAAGACGCCGCACCAGAACACGCGGTGATACTGCTCGCACCCGGCGGTCCAGGGACGGGGCAGCGTGACGCCGATGTCGAGGGTGGCCGTGCCCAGCTGGTCGGTCAGCTCCGCGTGGAGTTCGTAGGCGTTTTCCGTGCGGACGAAGCGGTTCGGCCCGCTCGCTGTCATCCCGTTCGGCAGGTGGTCGGCGAGCAGGAACGTGGCCGAAAGCTGCCGCTCCCGTGGGCTCTGCGCGGCGATCCGGTCGGCGTGCCGCGTTGCCATGAACACGGCCGAAACCGCCACGGCGATCACCGAAAGGGCCACTCCGCCGACGGTGAAGAGCCGCCTGCGACGCAACCGGCGCCTGCCATCGGCGAGCACCGCGGCGGCGTCGATCCGCAATGAGGGTTC
Organism: Amycolatopsis sp. NPDC059657; assembly: GCF_042734395.1. Lineage (NCBI taxonomy): Bacteria > Bacillati > Actinomycetota > Actinomycetes > Pseudonocardiales > Pseudonocardiaceae > Amycolatopsis > Amycolatopsis sp. NPDC059657. Next base: position 96,644 of record NZ_JBHWEB010000017.1, read on the forward strand.
GACGCGGACCGCGGTGTCGAGCAGTGCCTTGAGGTCGCGGTCCACGCCTTCTAGTACGAGGCGGGACCGCGATCCGTTGTCATCAGAAGCGAGGATGGTCCCCGGACAGCACCGCGCGCGGGCCGTCGGGGTCTTCGGCGGGACGGACGTCACCGAGGATCCACGCGGGCATGTGCCGCGCGGTCAGCATCGCGAGCGCGCGGTCGACATCCTCGGACGCGACGATCGCGACCATGCCGACGCCCATGTTGAAGGTCTTCTCCAGCTCGGCACGCTCGACCTTGCCGCGGTGGCCGATCAGCGCGAACACCGGCGCCGGCGTCCACGTCCCGCGGTCGAGCGCGGCGACCAGGCCACGCGGCATGACGCGCGCGAGGTTCGCCTCGAGCCCGCCGCCGGTGACGTGCGAGAAGGTGCGGACCTCGGCCTCGGCGGCCAGCGCCAGGCAGTCCTTCGCGTAGATCTTGGTCGGCTCGAGCAGTTCCTCGCCCAGCGAGCGGCCGAACTCCTCGACGTGACCGTCGAGCGGCATCCGCGCGATCTCCAGCAGCACGTGCCTGGCCAGCGAGTAGCCGTTGGAGTGCAGCCCTGACGAGCCGAGCGCGATCACCACGTCGCCGGGGCGGACCTTGTCCGGCCCGAGCAGCTGCGACCGCTCGACCACGCCGACACCGGTGGCCGACATGTCGTAGTCGTGCTCGCCCATCAGCCCGGGGTGCTCGGCCGTCTCGCCGCCGAGCAGCGCGCAGCCTGCCTGCACGCAGCCCTCGGCGATGCCGCCGACCAGCGCGGCGATCTTCTCGGGGAGGACCTTGCCGACCGCGATGTAGTCCTGCAGGAACAGCGGTTCGGCGCCGGTCACCACGAGGTCGTCGACCACCATGGCGACCAGGTCGATGCCGACCGTGTCGTGCTTGTCCAGCGCCTGCGCGACCGCGATCTTGGTGCCGACGCCGTCGGTCGACGACGCGAGCACCGGCTCCTTCCAACGGTCGAGCTTCAGCGAGAACAGACCGGCGAAACCGCCGACGCCGCCGAGCACCTCGGGGCGGGTGGCCCGCTCCGCATGCGGTTTCAGCAGCTCAACGGCTTGGTCACCGGCGTCGATGCTGACGCCGGAGGCGGCATACGTCGCGCTCGTGGACTCGCTCACGGGAAGCGCACTCCAAACAGTAGAAAGGTCAGGGACGGCGAATTGCGTCCTCAGCACCGTACCCGGCAGGGGCGACAGGCTTCGCCGCGCCATTGACCGCGTCGAGGCTTTCGAGCAGGTGCTTGCCGATGAGGGCGTCCTCCGGCAGCTCGATCGGGTATTCGCCGGAGAAGCACGCCGTGCACAGCCGCGACTTCGGCTGTTCCGACGCCGCGACCAGGCCTTCGAGCGAGACGTAGCCGAGCGAGTCGGCGCCGATCGAGCGGCGGATGCCGTCGAGGTCGACGCCGTTCGCGACCAGTTCGGCGCGCGAGGCGAAGTCGATGCCGTAGAAACACGGCCACCGCACGGGCGGCGAGGCGATGCGGACGTGCACTTCGAGCGCGCCCGCTTCACGCAGCATGCGGACCAGCGCGCGCTGCGTGTTGCCGCGGACGATCGAGTCGTCCACCACCACCAGCCGCTTGCCGCGGATCACGTCGCGCAGCGGGTTCAGCTTCAGCCGGATGCCCAGCTGGCGGATGGTCTGCGACGGCTGGATGAAGGTGCGCCCGACGTAGGCGTTCTTCACCAGGCCGGTGCCATAGGGAATGCCGGAGCCCTGCGCGTAGCCGATGGCGGCCGGGGTGCCCGACTCCGGCACCGGCATCACCAGGTCACCGTCGCACGGGTGCTCCTTCGCGAGCCTGCGCCCGATCTCGACTCGCGTGGCGTGCACGCTGCGGCCTGCGATCGTGGTGTCGGGGCGGGCGAGGTAGACGTACTCGAACACGCAGCCCTTGGGCTCCGGGTTCGCGAACCGGCTGGAACGGAGTCCCTCGGCGTCGATGGCGATCAGCTCGCCTGGCTCGACCTCGCGCACGAACGACGCGCCGCAGATGTCCAGCGCCGCCGTCTCACTCGCGACGACCCAGCCACGCTCCAGGCGGCCGAGCACCAGCGGGTGCACGCCGTGCGGGTCACGCGCGGCGTAGAGCGTCGACTCGTCGGAGAACACCAGGCAGAACGCGCCGCGCAGCGTGGGCAGCAGCTCGAGCGCGGCCGCTTCGATGCCCTTGTCCGCCGCGGCCGCGGCGAGCAGGCCGCAGATCAGGTCGGAGTCGCTGGACGATCCGGTGAGCCCGGCGTGCGGCTTGATGCCGGCGTCGAGCGTGCGCTGCCGGAGCTCGGCCGTGTTGACCAGGTTCCCGTTGTGCGCGAACGACAGTCCACTGCCGGTGGCCGTGGTGCGGAAGATCGGCTGGGCGTTCTCCCAGATCGTCGCGCCGGTGGTCGAGTAGCGGCAGTGGCCGACGGCGATGTGGCCCTGCAGCGACTGCAGGATCTGCTCGTCGAACACCTGGCTCACCAGGCCGAGGTCCTTGAAGACCACGATCTGCGTGCCGTCGGAGACGGAGATGCCGGCTGCCTCCTGCCCGCGGTGTTGCAGGGCGTAGAGGCCGTAGTAGGTCAGCTTGGCGACTTCTTCACCAGGCGCCCAGACACCGAACACACCGCATTCTTCACGGGGCTCTGGGTCGGGTTCGTCGATTGCGGGCTGTCCAGTGTGTGACTGGTCGGAAACCACCGAGGTGCTCCCAGGAAGAAGAGGGCAGGCCGCGTCAAGTGTAAACGGTCTTGACATGAGTCAGGCCCCGCACGACGTGGTGATGAACACTGTCGTGCGGGGCCTGAAGTCTTTAGCGTGACTAGGCGGAGGCAGCCAGCCACTGGGAGTCGCCTGGCAGCACCAGAGAACCCGGGATGTGGTCTTCCGGCAGGGCGAGCACTTCGGTCAGCACGGTCGCGACCGTGCCGGCCGACTGCCACAGCACCTTGCTCGGTTCGAGCACGTTCTCCTCGTCACCCGGCATGCGCATGGCGGTCACGTCGTCCTCGTCGTCCAAGCGGACCACGTCGACCACATTGTCGTGGGCGCGGATCCCGACGATCGCGAGCACTTCGCCGCGTGAGTTGCGCGGGTGCATGAACTGGTAGCCACGAGCGACGAGTCGCCGCAGACCGGTCTCGAAGTCGACGCCCGTCGTTTCGGCCTCAGCCGAGGACGTCATCGAACTCCCCGTCCTTGACGCCGCCGAGGAAGGCTTCGATCTCCGCCTTCGTGTAGACGAGCGCCGGGCCGTTCGGGAAACGCGAGTTGCGCATGGCGATGTCACCGGTGCTCAGGGTCGCCACCTCGACACAGTTGCCGACGGGACCGCTGCGTTTGCTCTTGCGCCACCTGGCGTCGGTCAGCAGATCGGCTTGAATGCCGTTCACAATCTCCATCACGTCCACCCTCATCCGATTTCGATCTCTCGGGGCTTGCATCTGCATGTGCATCTGACTGTGAATCGAAGCTAGCACGTGTGCATGCGCAGGTAAATGCACGTGCAGAAGTTGCCTGCAAATAAGTCGCAGAGTAGCGATCATGCTCGGTCAACTCACACTAACGAGTGACGAAAGGCCTGGTGAACAGGGACTTTTGCACCTGTCAAGATGCCTTCCGGGCGGTCCGGCTCAGATTTCGGCCAGGCGTTTCGCGAGGATCTGCCTGCTTCGATCCGGCGTCTCCGCGTCAACTGCCAGCCGGTCGAGTGAACGGCTGTAAGACTCGATCTCGTCCAGCTTCTCCAGGTAGAGCGCTCCGGTGAGGTGCTCGACGTAGGCGATGTTGGGCAGTTCCGGCTCGGCGAACCGCAGCAGCGCGAACGCGCCCTGCGCGGCGTACCCGCTCAGCCGGAACGGCAGGATCTGCACCGAGACGTTCGACATGCTGGTGATTTCGAGCAGGTGCTCGATCTGCTTGTGCAGTGCCTTGCTCCCGCCGATGGGGCGGTAGAGCACCGACTCGTCGACGACCGCCCACAGGCGAGGGGCGTCCGGCCGCTGCAGCAGCTTCTGCCTGCGCATGCGCAGCGCGACCCGGCGCTCGACGGCGTCGTCCGCGCTCTCGGGGCGGCCGTAGCTCGCGATGGCGCGTGCGTAGTCCTCGGTCTGGAGCAGGCCGGGTACGTAGAGCGGCTCCCAGGTCTGGATACGGGTGGCCGCTTCCTCGAGCCCGACGTAGTCGTTGAACCAGGTGGGCATGAGGTCGTTGTAGCGGCGCCACCAGCCGGGCTGGTTCGACTCCTTGACCATGTCGAGGAACGCCGCGCGTTCACTCGATTCGGTGATCCCGTACATCGTCAGGAGGTCGGCGACATCTCGCTCTTTGAAACCGACGCGGCCGAGTTCGAGCCTGCTGATCTTGGACTCGGAACCCCGGATGTTGTAGCCGGCTTCGGACCTTGTGATGGCGGCCTGTTCGCGTAGTCGTCGCAGCTGAGAGCCGAGGATCATCCTCCGGGCAGTGGGGCCCAGGTTCTGTTCTCCACCGGACGCGTTCACCGCGTTCATAACCCGACCTCTCGTGCGAACAGTGCGGCATTCAGGTACAGCCCGACTACTCAGCGTACCCGCCTGGGCATGACCGTCAAGGTCCAGCCGAAGTTTACGCCGCGAGCGCGTACCCTTACCGTACGTGTGGTCCGCGATATTCGACACAGTTTTGTGAGGCCGAGAATGCCCGGAGCCGCTCCCCCCACCGACCGCCCAGCACCCGTCGGCGTCGACCCGACCAGGGCGAGCATCGCCCGGGTCTATGACGCGTTCTTGGGTGGCAAGGACAACTACGAGATCGACAGGGAGACCTTCCGCCGCGTGCAGAGCGTCGCGCCGGAAGCCCAGGATCTCGCTGTCGAGAACCGCAACTTCCTGATCAGGGCATGTCGCTTCCTCGCCAACCAGACCGGCATCACGCAGTTCCTCGACTGCGGCTCCGGCCTGCCGACGGCCGAGAACACGCACCAGGTCGTCCAGCGCGTCAACCCGGACATCCGGGTCGTCTACGTCGACAACGACCCGGTCGTACTCGCGCACGGCCGCGCGCTGCTCGAAGAGAACGACAACACGCACTTCGTGGCTGCCGACATCTTCAACCCGCGCGAGGTCATCGAGAACGCGGTGGTCCGCAAGCACATCGATTTCACCGAGCCGGTCGCGCTGCTGCAGATGGGCACGCTGCACCACTTCAACGGCCCGCGCGAGCGGCCCGCGGAGATCATGCGCGAGTACGTCGAGGCGCTGCCGTCGGGTTCGTTCGTGGCGATCAGCCACTTCTCCGACCCGGAGGACGAGCTGAGCGCGCTCGCCCGCAAGATGGAAGACGTTTTCCTGCACAGCCCGATGGGCTCCGGGACCTTTCGCACCAAGGCCGAGATCGAGGAGCTGTTCACCGGCCTCGAGATGATCCAGCCCGGTGTCGTGCTGTGCGCCGACTGGTGGCCGGACGGTCCGCGGATCAAGGACCTGAACTCGGCCCAGCGCACCATCTCCGGTGGCGTGGCGCGCAAGCGCTAGTTTTTTCGCCGGTTGTTTTGCACTCTGCAGCTTGCGTTTCCGCAGCTCAGAGGTCGTGAGTGTGCCCGACGGTTGTCGCCGGCGGGCCCACGCACGACGCCCGGGGGGGGATGGGGAGGCCGTGGGGGGGGGGGGGGCGGGGACCCGGGGCGGGCGCGCGGGCGGGGGCCCCCG
>NZ_JBHWEB010000017.1:102360-121404 GCF_042734395.1 Amycolatopsis sp. NPDC059657
TTGTGGTTTGTGTTACCTCTCCCGGCGGTCGCTCAGCCCCCCTCGCGGGGGGGCGTGCGGCCGCGCCGCGTCGCCCCCCCCCCCCCCCCCCCCACGACTCCAGGCGCAGGATGGGAAGCCAGTGCGTGAGGTCGGCTCGGGTACCCGAGGCGGTCGCGCGGCCGGTCGCCACCGCGTCTGTCCACTTGAGACGCCCGGTGGCGAGTTCCAGCCAGGTGCGTGGGTCGGTCTCGATCACGTTCGGCGGGGTGCCGCGCGTGTGCCGGGGACCCTCCACACATTGGACCGCGGCGAACGGCGGAACCCGGACTTCGACGCTGCGACCGGGCGCGTCCTGCGCCAGTGTGCGCAGGCTCAGCCGGACCGCCAGCGCCAGTTCCGCGCGGGCCGGATCGGGCCCATCTCCGCTCAACCAGGCCGAAAGCACCTGCACGGCGGCGCGTAACTCACCGGGGTCAACCGAACGCGAAGAGGCCATGGGCAAACAGTAGAGTGGCACCCGAGAGACGCACATCCAGCACTCGGGACGTTGGGACACAAATGGCGCAGCGCGACGACGCAGACCGGTTGACCACAGCCGCGAAGCGGCCGGAGATCACCGAAGACATGCGCGCCAACGCGAGGGCGAACCCGAACAGCTGGCTCTACGTCATCGACGAGGCCTTCGATCCAGGAGGTCCCGTGCCGAGCTGGGCGGTCGTCGGCGCGTACCCGGTGAACGGCTCCGGCGACATCGTCGAGGACTTCCACCCCAACGACCGGTACCGGCCTTCGCCGCAGGCACTGGGTTTCCCGGAGCCGTCGAGCGATCTCGAGCGGCTGCTGCAGCTGGTTTACACGAAGCACCGCCCCGCCGAGGACCTGCCGGCCGCCATCCTGGACTCGACGTTGTTCGTCTACGCGATGTCGCCGATCCAGCGCACGGTGATCGGCTTCCACGATCCCGATGGCCGCGTGCTCGTGCCCGCGTACACCTCGAAGTCGATGGTGCCGCGCGAATGGCCGCACGCGCGAGCGGTGGTGGGACGCGACATCGTCAAGCTGCTCGCAGGCCATCCGGTCGCGATCAACCCGCACGATCTCGTCACCGCCGTGGTACCCGCGGAGCACCTGATCAGGGCGATCGCCGACGAAGAGCGCTAGATCGGCGTCACGCTAACGGGTGACGACCGAGTCGCAGGAAGCGCTTCACCGAGGCATCGTGGCGAACCATGGTGGAGTGTAAGAGAAAACTGACCGCGATCTTGGGCGCCGGAATGCTGCTCTGGGGGCAGGCCAGCCCGGCCGCCGCGACCACGCTCGATCCTTACGCGGGTGCTGAGGACAACTACGCGGGTTCGCAGATCGCACTGCACGAAGGCGTCGACGGCGTTCCGCACTACGACGTTTCCGATGACCAGGTGCTCGGGCATGACGTGAGCGGGCACCAGGGCGACGTGGACTGGCCCGCGGCGGTCGGCGGCGGCGCCCGCTTCGTCTACATCAAGGCGACGGAGGGCACCGGGTTCCGCAACCCGCGGTTCGCCCAGCAGTACAACGGCTCCTATCAGAACGGCATGATCCGCGGCTCGTACCACTTCGCGCGGCCGGACGTGTCGAGCGGAGCGGAGCAGGCGAACTACTTCATCAACAACGGCGGCGGCTGGTCCGGCGACGGCAAGACGCTGCCCGGCGCGCTCGACGCGGAGTACAACCCTTACGGCGAGACCTGTTACAACAAGTCCGGGCCCGACATGGTCGCGTGGATCAGGGACTTTTCGGAGACGTACCGTTACCGGACCGGTCGCTACCCGGCCATCTACACGAGCACCAACTGGTGGAAGCGCTGCACCGGCAACAGTGCCGAGTTCCGCTTCAACCCGCTCTGGATCGCCCGGTACAACACCTTCATCGGCGAACTGCCCGCGAGTTGGACCGTCCACACCATCTGGCAGTTCCAGGCGGCAGGTCCGCTGCCCGGTGACCAGAACTGGTTCAACGGCGCGTTCAACCGGGTCCAGGCCCTGAGTTACGGCTGACGCACCGACGTGTAAACGATTAACAACAAGTGATCTTGATACACGTGAAAATCACCCACACGACCGATGCAGTTCACGGAAAACGGTGACAAACGTCCCATCATCGCTCACAATCAACGCCCGAGTGGCTACCTGCAGTTGTCACTCTCAGCGAGGGTACTTGTGAAGGGATGGGTGCATGTCCATTTCTCGAAGAGGTTCCAGGCGACTCGTCGCACTGGCAGCCATCGCCGTCTCGACCGCCGCGCTCCTGCAAGGCGTAGCGGTCCAGGCGGCGGCAGAACCGCGACCCGACGGCCAGCTGGCCGAACCGTTCAACGCCACCATGGGGTCGCAGATCAGGCGCGTCGAAGGAGATCAGTCGACGCCCGAATCGAAGGAAGCGGCGCAGAAGCCGCAGGGGGTGGACGCGAACGGCGTCCAGATCCAGGCCACTGTCGCCGGTATCGACGTCGCCAGCTACCAGGGCAATGTCGACTGGGCTTACTGGTGGGGCCAGGGCAAGCGGTTCGTCTGGACCAAGGCGACCGAAGGCACGTACTACACGAACCCGTACTTCCCGCAGCAGTACAACGGTTCGTACAACCAGGGTTTCATCCGCGGCGCGTATCACTTCGCCATCCCGAACGGCTCGACCGGCGCCGCGCAGGCCGACTACTTCCTCGCGCACGGCGGCGGCTGGTCGCAGGACGGCAAGACACTGCCCGGCGCGCTGGACATGGAATACAACCCTTACGGCGCAACGTGTTACGGGCTGAGCCAGTCGGCGATGGGCGCGTGGGTCAGGTCGTTCCACGACCGGTACTACGCGCGCACCGGACGCTGGCCGGTCATCTACACCTCGACGAGCTGGTGGAACCAGTGCGTCGGGTCGACGCAGAACTTCGGCGGGACGGTGCCGCTCTGGGTGGCGAGGTATTCCTCGTCGGTCGGGACGCTGCCGTACGGCTGGGGCTTCCACACCGTGTGGCAGTACACCTCGAGCCCGCTCGATCAGGACACCTTCAACGGTGCCTACGACCGGCTCCAGGCTTTGGCCAACGGCTGACCCAACGGAAATGAGCGGCTCCCGTCCGACAATGGCGTCGGGCGGGAGCCGTTTTCGCGCGCGCTGCGTCCAACGGGCAGAATGCCGTTGACCAGCATCAGGAGGGGGAACTCCATGACCTACCCGCCGCAGCAGGGCCCGCCCTATGGGCAGCAGCCAGGACAATTCGGACAGGGCCAGCCGTATCAGGGGCAGCCTTACCCAGGTCAGTCTCAGCCAGGCCAGCCACCGTACGGTCAGCAGCAGCACCCACCCCAGCAGTACCCGGGCCAGCAGCAGTACCCGGGCCAGGGTTACCCGCCGCCGGGCCCGCCGAAGAAGAAGACCGGCCTCATCGTCGGGATCTCGATCGGGGTCGTGGCGTTGCTGGTACTCGGCATCACCGGTTTCGTCGCGCCGGGGTTCTTCCTCGGCGACGACGCGGGCTCCGGCGGCACGAGCGCGGCGGGCTCGCCTGCCGACACGGCGTCCTCCTTCGTCAACGCGCTGACCGGGCATCACCAGGAAGCGGTCAGCGCCCTGTACTGCGCGGACGCGGACTCGCAGTCGCGGCAGTACGGCGTCGACATCGTCAACAAGAAGTTCACGGTGACGCTCGACGCGCCACCCGCCGGTGACACGGCCGCGCTGACCGTGGACAACGCGGGCAAGAAGATCATGTTCGACGCCAAGCTCAAGGACCAGGGCGGCAAGTGGTGCGTCCAGAAGATGACTCTGGTCTTCGCCAGGAACCCCGGCGCCAACGGCGGCTCGCCGACCGGTGGCGTCCCGACCGGCGGGAACACCGCTCCCACCGCGGGCTCGGCGCCCGCCGCGGACCCGGCACAGGGCCAGGAGGTCGCGCAGAAGTTCGTCGCCGCGATCAACGCCAAGGACCAGGGGACCGCGCTCGGCTTCGGCTGCCAGCGCGCCGAGACGATGCTCAAGGCAGGCATCAACCGCCTGGGTGACAACCCGGCGATCGCGCTGGGTTCGTCGAAACCCGGCCCAGGAGGCTCGCTGTCCTTCACACTGACCGGCAGCACCTCGGACGGGAAGACCGTCGGCGGGACCGTGCAGGTCACGAACACCAGCGGGACCTACTGCGTGCAGAACATGCTCGTGCTCGTCAACTGAATCACCAGAAAGGCAGTTCCGATGACCTATCCGCCGCAGCAGCCCGGTCAGCCCTATGGCCAGCAACCGGACCCCTACGGCCAGCAGCAGGGCGGCGGATACCAGCAACCGCAACCCGGCTACCAGCAGCAGCCGGGGTTCGACCCGAACGCGCAGCAGCAGTGGGGTCAGCCGCAGCCCGGCTATGACCCCAACGCCCAGCAGCAGTGGGGCCAGCAGCAACAGCAGCCGTACGGCGCCTATGACCCGAACACCCAGCAGTACGGCACGTTCGGCGGACCACCGGAACCGCCGAAGAAGAGCAAGACGGGGCTGTTCATCGGCATCGGGATCGTCGTCGTGCTGCTCGTGGCGCTGGGTGTGACCGGTTTCGTCGCGCCGGGGTTCTTCCTGAGCAAGGACAGCACCGAGGCGGCCGGGCCGGAGGGCACGGCGCAAGCCATCATCAACGGGCTCAACGCCAAGGACAGGGCCGCGCTGACCGCACTGAAGTGCGCCGACGCCGAGAAGGACATCGACGAGGTGCTCGCCGCACTCGACACGGTCAGCAACGTCAAGCTGGACAAGCTCGACAAGAAGAGCGAGACCGAATACGTCGCCGCGGTTTCGATGGTCGTCAAGGCGAAGCCGGGCACAGCGAACGGCACGATCGTCAAGGCGGGCGACAAGTGGTGCTGGAAGCTGATCAGCAGGCTCAAGACCTCCGGCGGCACCACGAGCGCGCCGAAGACCAGCGCCTCGGCGCCGACTGCGACCTCGGCCAAGCCCGCCACCGGTGCCGGCGCGGCGGCGTTGAAGGACTTCATCGCCAAGGTCAACGCCAAGGACAAGGCCGGTGCCATGGCACTCGCGTGCGCCGACGCGAAGGACATCGAGAAGGACATCGACGAGGCGATCGCGGCCTCGCCGGAGCTCACGGTCGAACCCAGCGGCGGGGATTTCCTCGTGACCGGTTCGATCCATGGCAAATTGAATGGCAAGGACGCGTCCGGCCTCATGCTGGGTGACAACTCGAGCGGCAAGTTCTGCATCTCGGTGTTCGGCGTCTTCTAAGGCTTGCCAAGACGACAGGGGGACCCGGCAATGACCTACCCAGGCTGGCAGTACGCGCCGCCACCGCCGAAACCGAAGCGGACGGGGTTGTGGGTAGGTCTGACGTTCGCCGCGGCGGTGCTGCTCGCGCTGCTGATCACGGGGTTCGTCGCGCCGGGTTTCTTCCTGGGCAAGAACAAGATCGACCCGGCCGCCGGGCCGTCGAAGACCGCACAGGACATCGTCGACGGGCTCAACCATCAGGACAAGGCCTCGCTGACCGTCCTCAAGTGCGCGGACGCGGTGTCGAACGTCGACTCGGCGGTCAAGGCGGTGGACAAGGTCGAGTCGGCGTCGGTCGACGGCGCGGTCGTGAAGGTCAGCGAGACCGAGTACCGCTCGACCATGCAGGTCAGCAGCCAGGGCAGCACGAACCCGTTCGTGAACACGATCGTCAGCGAGAACGAACACTGGTGCTGGAAGAACATCTCGAACGGCGATTCGAGCCATGGTGACTCTCCGCGAACACCGACGACGACCAAGTCCGCTTGAGACACAGCTTGGTCAACTTCTGGCTCTGAGGCCACTACCTGCGTAAACTGTTTGCCGTGAACGCGCGGGCCCAGACCGCGGCGGTGATCGCCGTGGTGCTCGTCGCCGCTGTCGCGGTGACCGGATTCGTCACGCCGGGTTTCTTTTTCCAGCGCGACGCCGCTGTCATGCCGGGAAGCGCGAGCACCGGCGGGCAGCCGCTGACCGGCCCCGAGCAGTTCGCCGAGCGCCTGGTGAGCGCGTTCCAAGCCCATGACGCCGGCCAGGTGAGCGGCCTGCTGTGCCCGGCGGCGACCTACCTGAACCGGGTCGCGGCCGACGCGCTGGTGGACGCGCAGGTGACGTTCACACTGCAACGGCCACTCAAACCGGTCGGCGACCGGTACTACGACGCGACCGTCACGTTCAACGCCGAGGGTCAGCCGTTCGAGGGATTCTCGGCGATGCTGGCGGGCTCCGGTGACGACTGGTGCGTCGACAGCATGCGCCACCGGGCCGAATACACGGCCGCGCAGCTCGACGCGGCAGTCGTCACGATCACGCCGATGGTCGACGCCATCAACGCCGGCGACAGCTCGTCGGCGCTGGCGGCCAAGTGCGGCGCGCTCTCGGACGCCGATGTCGGCACCGTCATGCACTACGCGGGCGGCAAGGCCGAACTGGCGCCGAAGGCCGTGCCCGGCGTCGGCGATGTGGTGTACGACGACAGCGGCAAGTCAGTCGGGATGACCGTCCCGGTCACGGTCGACGGCAGCTTCGACGGGGCGCCGGTGACGAACCGGGCATCCGTGCGGGTCGGGGACGGTCAGGACTGCGTGGCCTCGTTCGCCGTCGCGCGCGGCTAGACTCGATTTGTGACTTTCAGCTGGGGAAAGGCCGTGCTCGCGGCCGGGGTAGTGGCCATTGTCGCGTCCGGATGCTCCAAGGAGACCGCGACGCCGTCGGCGCCACCGCCGAGTAGCGGCGCGCCGAAAATGGAAGCGCAGGCGCAGCTCGCCGCGCGTTTCGTGGCGGCGCTGCGTGAGCACAAGGGCGACGAGGCGGACGGCATGTTGTGCCCGTCGACGACCACGCCGAGCCGCGAGACCACCAAGGCACTCGCCGCCGAGGACGCGCCGTTCACGCTCGAGGACAACCTGGCTTCGGTGGCCGAAGGCAAGCTGCTGCGTGCCGTGGTGGACATGAGCCCGGCGGGCCAGCCGTATCGCGGGTTCTCCGCGCTCATCGACAGCTCCGCTGCCCAGCCGTGCGTGTACAGCGTCGGGCGGCGCGCGCAGTACCAGCAGGAAGACCTCGACGTCGCTCTCGCGATCGCCACCAAGCTGGCCGAGGCGATCAACAAGGAGGGCGACGGCAAGTACGACCGGTGCCCCTCGATGACCGACGCCGAGGTCGGCAACCTCGGCAAGTACTTCGCCGAGGGCAAGACCGGGCGCGTCGGCGCGCGGCTGCCGGTGACGGCCACCGACGTCGGCGATGGGGACGGCAAGTCGGTGCCGGTGGACATCGTCGGGACGTTCGGCGAGACGAACGTGCATGACCGGGCGACCGTGGACGTGGGTCAGCATTGCATCGCGGCGTTCGCGCCGGTCGCGACAAAATGAGGTGGCTTGCCTTCGCGACCCTCTAAAGTGACGCCTCGTGGCGAAACTGCGCGTTCTGGTGAAGTCCCCGCTGGCAGGCACGTTCGCGTTGTCGTTGCTGCTGCTGGTGGCCGTCGGCGGCTGGCTGCTCAAGGACCCCAACACCACCCGAAGCGAGGCGCTGAAGACCGGCGGGCTCGCGGGCGGTGCGATCGTCGCGTTGTACGCGCTGTGGCTGAACGACCGGCGGCGGCGCGTCGAGGAGCGTCGGCAGGAAATCGAACGGCAGCGCCATGATCTGGAGATGCGGCGTACCGAGCAGGATCGCGAGCGCATCTCCGACGAGCGGTTCGCGAAGTCCGTCGAGCTGCTGGGCAACGACGCCGACCAGGTGCGGGTGGGCGCGATGCACGCGCTCGCCGGTGTCGCGCGCAGCAGGCCCGAGTACACGCAGACGGTGCTCGACGTCCTGTGTTCGTACCTGCGGCGGCCTTACAAGCATGACCGCTATGACCAGTCCGGGCCCGCGACCGACCCTCATGACCGTGACGGCGTTCCCGGTAAGGGAGACCAAGAACTCGAACTGCAAGTGCGGCTCACCGCGCAACGCCTGATCGTCGATCTGCTGCCCGAGGCGGAGGATGACGAGGCGCCGGGCTACGACCTCGATCTGACGGGTGCGGCGGTCGAGTACCTCGACCTGTCCGGGCGCAAGATCGGCAAGATCCTGTTGCGCTACGCGGGTTTGCACAGCAGCACGAACCTGAGTGGCTGTCAGATCCTGGGATCGGCGTACTTCACCGCCGCAGGCAGCACGAAGGGCAGGCTCATCGGCTCTTTCCGTTGCCGCGACACGACTTTCCATCAGCGTGCCTGGTTCAGCGGCACGATCTTCGGTGCGAAGGCCGACTTCCGCGGCACCACCTTCGACGGCGAGGCGAACTTCAAGTACGCGGTGTTCGAGGGGGACGCGGAGTTCAAGGACGTGACGTTCACGAATGGGCTGAGCCTGCACCAGACCCGGTTCGGCGGTCACGTGGACCTGCGCTTCAAGCAGGCGCCGAAGTCGCTGGAGCTGTACAACACGATGGTCGACCCCGATCAGGAGATCGTGCTGCCGGAGGAATGGAAACTCGAGCAGCTCCGTGACGGCAAGGCCCGGATCGTGGTCGCGTGAAACGGTTCCGTTCCCCCTTGGCATGGGCGGTGGTGGGGACCGTGCTCGCGCTCGTCGCCGTCACCTGGTGGATGCTGGCCGACCCGGCCACCAGCCGCGGCGACGCACTCAAGACCGGCGGCCTCGCGGGCGGCGCGGTCGCCGCGATGTACGGACTCTGGCTCAATGACCGCCGCCGTCGCACCGAAGAGGACCGCCACGAGATCGAACGCGCCCGCGTCGCCGACGAACGCTTCGCGAAAGCCGTGGAGCTACTGGGAAACGCTGCCGACCCGGTGCGCGTCGGCGCGATGCACACACTCCAGGCGCTGGCTCGGGCCAGGCCCGAATACACGCAGAACGTGCTCGACGTGCTGTGCGGCTACCTGCGTCTGCGCTTCGACCACCCCGACTTCGATGCGGTTCGTCCCCGCGACTTCGAGTGGACGCCAGAGACGGCCGCGCTCGCCGACCGTGAACAGCAGGTCCGCCGGACCGCGCAGGCGGTCATCCGCAGCCTCCTGCCGCACCCGAAGCAGCCGGACGCGCCCGAGTACGCGCTCGATCTGACCGGCGCGCGGCTCGAGCGTTTCAACATGGCACGCAAGAAGATCAAGTGGCTGACGCTGACCCGCTGTCAGATCATCGGCGGCGCGGGCTTCCAGGACGCGGTCATCCCGTACATGTTCTTCCTCAACGAGGCCGAGACCTGGGGCGAGGTCACCTTCGCCGACGCGAAATTCGGCAGCCGCGCGGGCTTCACCGACTTCACGGCCCACGATCCCGTCGACTTCACCGGCGCCGAGTTCACCGTCGAACCCGAGCTGGACAACGCCGTGTTCCCCGAAGGCTCAACGCTTCCAGCACGAACGGGATAAAGCCCGCTTTATCCCGCTTACCCGAAAAGCCTCGGCAAGGTGCCTTCCCAAGCCCCGCGAAGCTCGTCGAGGCTGAACTCCGTGATGCCTTGGAACTCCAGTGTTCCCGACTCGGGGTCGACCACGCCGGTCTTGCGCCACGGCAGGTAGCGCGCGTTGCACATCTCGGTGAAGCGGAGTTCCTCCGACCGCGGCACCGCGACCAGGATCCGGCCTGATGATTCCGAGAACAGCTGGACGAACGGGTCTTCGCGGTCGTCGAGGAACGCACGCGCGCCGCACTGTCCAATCAGGACCATCTCGACCAGTGCCTGAGCCAGTCCGCCGTCGGACAGGTCGTGCGCGGCCGAGATCATGCCGTCACGCGAACCGGCCAGCACCACGTCCGCGAGCAGCTTTTCGCGGGTGAAGTCGACCTTCGGGGGGACGCCGCCGAGGTGACCGTGCAGCTCGGCCCAAGCCGAACCGTCGAGCTCGTCGAAGGTCTCGCCGAGCAGGATCAGCATCTCGCCCGGCTCGGAGCCGACGCCGGTCGGGACGCGGCGGGTGACGTCGTCGATCACGCCGAGCACGCCGACCACCGGGGTCGGGAGGATCGCGGTCTCGCCGGTCTGGTTGAAGAAGCTCACGTTGCCGCCGGTGACCGGGATGCCGAGTTCGACGCAGCCGTCGGCGATACCGTGCACCGACCGCTCGAACTGCCACATCACGCCGGGGTCGGTCGGCGCGCCGAAGTTGAGGCAGTCGGACACCGCGACCGGGGTCGCGCCGCTGACCGCCACGTTCCGGTACGCCTCCGCCAACGCCAGCCGGGAGCCCACATACGGGTCCAGATAGACGAAACGGCTGTTGCAGTCGGTCGAGACCGCGACGCCGCGGCCGGTCGATTCGTCGATGCGGATCATGCCGGAGTCGGACGGCTGCGCGAGCACGGTATTGCCGCGCACGTAGCGGTCGTACTGCTGCGTAACCCATTCCTTCGACGCCTGGTTCGGCGCGGAGATCAAGCGCAGCAACGTTTCCCGTAGCTCGGCGGCGCTAGACGGGCGCGGCAGCGAGGCCGACGTGCCGGCCACCAGAGCGTCCTGAGTGGACGGTCGGGCGATCGGCCTGTCGTATACCGGGCCATCATGGGCGACCGTGCGCGGCGGCACGTCGACGACCGTCTCACCGTGCCAGGTGATCACCAGGCGGTCGCCGTCGGTGACCGCGCCGATGTCGGTGGCGAGCACGTCCCACTTCTCGCAGACCTTCATGAACGCGTCCACATCGGACGGTGCGACCACCGCGCACATGCGTTCCTGCGACTCGCTCGCGAGCACTTCCGCCGCCGTCATTCCCTGAGCGCGCAAGGGAACCCGGTCGAGTTCGATGCGCATACCGCCGTCACCGGCCGCGGCCAGCTCGGACGTCGCGCAGGCCAACCCGGCGCCGCCGAGATCCTGGATGCCGACGACCAGCTTCGCGGCGAACAGCTCCAGGCAGCACTCGATGAGCACCTTCTCCGTGAACGGGTCGCCCACCTGCACGCTCGGCAGCTTCTTGCGGCCGGTGCCCGCGCCGAAGGTGTCGCTCGCGAGCACGGACACGCCGCCGATCCCGTCGAGCCCGGTCCGCGCGCCGAACAGGATGATCCGGTTGCCGACGCCGGACGCGTGCGCCAGGTGCAGATCCTCGACACGCATCGCGCCCACACAGAGCGCGTTGACCAGCGGGTTCCCCGCGTACGACGCGTCGAAGACCAGCTCGCCGCCGATGTTCGGCAGGCCCAGGCTGTTGCCGTAGCCGCCGATGCCCGCGACAGCGCCGGGCAGCACGCGGCGGGTATCGGGCGCTTCGGCAGGGCCGAAGCGCAGCGAGTCAGCGACCGCCAGCGGTCGCGCGCCCATCGCCATGATGTCGCGCACGATGCCACCGACACCGGTCGCCGCGCCCTGATAAGGCTCCACATAGGACGGATGGTTGTGGCTCTCGATCTTGAACGTGACCGCCCAGCCGTCACCGGCGTCGACCACGCCCGCGTTCTCGCCGATCCCCGCGAGCATCGACGGCGTCGCGGTCTTCGCGAAGTAGCGCAAGTGCTTTTTCGACGACTTGTACGAGCAGTGCTCGCTCCACATCACCGAGTACATGGCGAGTTCGGCGTCGGTCGGGAAGCGGCCGAGGATCTCGCGGATGCGGGCGTACTCGTCTTCGGTGAGGCCGAGTTCAAGGTAGGGCTGCACGACCTGAGCGTAGTCTTCGCGCGGAAAATCGGTCGCGCGGAGGCCGGTGGTGCGCTTACCGTCGATGATCGTGCTCTCCGCCACGTATTCCTTCCCCGCGATCAAGCTGCCCGCGCGTCTCACCGCCGGGCGGTACCTGCTCGCGTTGCTGCGCGCCCGCGCGAAGGAGGCCGTTGCGGTGGCGGTGGTGGCCGCGCTCTGGTCGCTGCCCGCCGCGGTACTGCCGCTGGTGGTCGGCAAGGGCATCGAGGCGATCAGCGCCAAGAGCTGGCCGGACGTCTGGCGCTGGACGATCATCGCCGCGCTGCTCGGCGTCGGGCAGACCGTGTTCGGCACGATCACCCACTTCATCTCCTTCGGCAACTGGCTGCACGGCGCGGGCTGTACCCAGCGCCTGGTCACCGCCCACACCGCGAAGCTCGGCGCGACCCTGCGCGAGTCCACGACCACGGGAAACGTGGTCGCGATCACCTCGACCGACATCAACTACATCGGCAACGTCTTCGAGGTGATGGGCCGCCTGTTCGGCTCGCTGATCGCGTTCGTGGTGATCGGGATCGCACTGCTGTCGAACTCGGTGCTGCTCGGCGTGATCGCGCTGGTCGGCGTGCCGCTGGCGGTGCTCGGCATCGGCCCGCTGCTGGCCCCGCTGCAGCGGCGCAAGGCCGCCCAGCGTGAAGACCTCACCGACGTCAACGCGCTCGGCGCCGACATCGTGTCCGGCCTGCGGATCCTGCGTGGCGTCGGTGGCGAACGGCAGTTCCTCGGCCGGTTCCGCGAGGCGAGCCAGCGGGTGCGGTTCGCTGGCGTGGAGGTCGGGCGCAGCGAAAGCATGCTGGCCGCGGCCGAAATCGCCTTGCCTGGCCTGGTCACCATCGCCATCACCTGGCTCGGCGCCAAACTCGCGCTCGACGGCACGATCAGCGTCGGCGAACTCGTCGCGTTCTACGGTGTTTCGGCGTACCTGGTGGTGCCGGTGATGACCGCGACCGAGGCGGTCAACGCCATCAGCAGCGGCCTGGTCTCCGCCAAGAAGATCTGCGGAATCCTCACGCTGAAGCCGAAACTGGTCGACCCTGCGGAGCCGCGGCCGCTGCCGGAAGGCGCGCTGGAGCTGTTCGACTCCGAGTCGGGCATCACCGTCGAAGCCGGGAAGCTGACCGTGATCGACGCGGGCGCCGCCGGAGAACCGCTGGCCGACCGGCTCGCGCGGTTCGTCGACGCGGCCGACGGCGAGCAGGTGCTCGTTGGCGGCGTTCCCGCGGGCGAGGTCGCACTCGCCGACCTGCGGCGGCGGGTGGTGTACGCGCACAACCAGGACATCTGGTTCTCCGGCATCCTGCGCGAGCAGGTCACGCCGTCCGCGCCGAGCGAGGTCGGCGTCGCGGCGGCGTTGTTCGCGGCGGACGCGGAGGACATCGTCGAGGCGCTGCCGAACGGCGTCGACGAGGTGATCGGTGAGCGCGGACGCGAGGTCTCCGGTGGTCAGCGTCAGCGGCTGAACTTGGCCCGCGCGCTGGCGACCGACGCGGACGTGCTGCTGCTCGACGAGCCGACCTCGGCCGTCGACGCGCACACCGAGGCCCGCATCACCGAACGGATCGCCCAGCTGCGGCGGGGAAAGACCACCGTCGTGTTCGCCCAAAGTCCACTGTGGACGCATGTGGCCGACCGCGTCCTGAGCCTGAAAGTACCGGCATGAAGAAGCTGCCCTTGGCCTCACCGCGCGACGTGCGGCGGTGGGTGGCCGCGACCGCACGCGCCAACCGGCGTGAGTTCACCGTCATGCTCTCGTTGTTCAGCCTGGCCACCGTGATCGGACTGGCCGGGCCGCAGCTGCTCGGCGTGCTGGTCGACGCCGTGCTGGCAGGCACCACGCTCACGACCGTCACCGTGCTCGCCGGCGTCTTCGTGGTGGTCCTGCTGCTGCAGGCCTGGATCAAGCGGATGGCCAGGTTCCGCGGCCGCGTCTTCGGCGAGCAGGTGCTGGCGCACAATCGCGAGCAGTTCGTCGCCAACGCGCTGACACTGCCGCTCGGCACGATCGAGGCGGCAGGCACCGGTGACCTGCTCAGCCGCGCCACCACCGACATCGGCCGGGTCGACCACGCGGTGCGCAATGCCGCGCCGGAGATCCTCGTCGCCGTGGTCTCGGTGGTGTTCACGCTGATCGCGATGCTGGTCACCTCGCCGTTGCTGACCTTGGCGATGCTGATCTCGGTGCCGCTGCTGGTGGCCGTCAACGTCTGGTATCAGCGCCGGATCCCGACTGTCATGCAGTGGATGCTGGACCGCTGGGCCGACCTGAGCTCGACCATGCACGAAAGCGTCGAAGGCACGCGGACGGTCGAAGCGCTCAGCCTGAGCGAGCGCCGGACCGAGGCCGGGCACGACGCGCTGTACCAGGCGGTCTACGGCGAGCGGCAGCTCCGCTGGCTGCAGATGCGCTGGCTGCCGTCACTGGAGATCAGTTACGTGCTGCCGATGGCCGCGATGCTCGTGCTCGGCATGATCGCGTACGGCAACGGCTGGACCGGGCTCGGCACGATCGCGACCATGCTCGTCTACGTCCAGGTGATGGCAGGGCCGCTCAACGAGGCCCTGTTCTGGCTGGAAGACCTGCAGGTCGCGATGGCCGCGCTGCGCCGGGTGCTCGGCGTCAAGCCGGTCGAGCGGACCGGGCTGGTCTCGCGGGTCCCGGTCGGGCGTGACATCGACGTCACCGGCGTCCGCTTCGGCTACAACGCCGAGCGCGAGGTGCTGCACGGCATCGACCTGCACGTCCCGCGCGGGCAGCGGCTCGCGATCGTCGGGCCGTCCGGTGCCGGCAAGTCGACGCTCGGCAGGCTGCTGGCCGGGATCGCGGCGCCGACCGCGGGTTCGGTCCGCATCGGCGACGACGAGGTGTCTTCGCTGACCGACGACGTGCTGCGCGGCGAGGTGCTGCTGCTGACGCAGGAGCATCACGTGTTCGCGGGCACGCTGCGGGACAACCTGTGCCTGCCTGCGGGTTCGTGGTCGGACGAAGAGCTGCTGGCCGCGTTGGCGTCGGTCGGCGCGCGCGAGTGGGCCGAGGCGTTGCCGGACGGGCTCGACACCAAGCTCGGCTCCGGCGAGCACGCGGTGCCTGCGGCGATGGCCCAGCAGCTCGCGCTCGCGCGGGTGGTGCTGGCCGACCCGCACACGCTGGTGCTCGACGAGGCGACCTCGTTGCTGGACACGGGATCCGCGCGTGAGCTGGAACGTTCGCTGAACGGTGTGCTCGAAGGCCGCACGGTCATCGCGATCGCGCACCGGCTGCACACCGCGGCCGCCGCCGACCGGGTCGCGGTGATCGAGGGCGGCCGGATCACCGAGCTCGGCAGCCATGCGGAGTTACTCGCCGCGGACGGGCCTTACGCACGTCTCGTGCATGCGGCCGCGCCCTAGCTTTGGGTACGGCGTCCATGGCAAAGTGGACGTCGTACACAACATGCTTGGGGGCAAGTATGCCGGAACGGATCGTGCACGCCAACGGCGTCGAGCTCTGCGTCGAGACCTTCGGCGCGCCGGGTGACCCGGCGATTCTGCTGCTCGCCGGCATGTCGAGTTCGATGCTTGTCTGGGAGGACGAGTTCTGCGCTCGTCTCGCGGCCGACAGCAGGTACGTCATCCGGTTCGACTACCGGGACACCGGCCGCTCGGTCGGGTATCCGCCGGGCGCTCCCGGCTACGGCGGGCTCGACCTGGCCGCCGACGCGCTGGCGTTGCTCGACGAGCTCGGCGTGTTCAAGGCGCACTTCGTCGGCATCTCGATGGGCGGCGGGCTCGCTCAGCTGCTGGCGGCCGATCACCCCGAGCGGGTCGCGTCGCTGACGCTGATCTCGACCACCACCAGCGCGGAGTACGGCGACGACCTGCCGCCGATGACCGAAGAGCTGCTCGACTACTTCATGAACGCGCCGACGCCGGACTGGTCGAGCCGCGAGTCGATGGTGGACTACTGGGTCGAGCTGGACCGGCGGCTGGCCGGGTCGCACGCCCGCGACGACGTCGCGCTGCGCGCGCACGTGGAGCGGATGTTCGCCCGTACGGCGAACTACGAGTCGAGCATGACCAACCACAACGTGATGGACAAGACCTCCGGCGCGAAGCGCGACATCGCCGCCATCACCGCGCCGACACTGGTACTACACGGCACCGAGGACCCGCTTTTCCCGCTGGAGCACGGGATCTACCTGGCGGGCAAGATCCCGGGAGCCGAGCTGGTGATGCTGGACAAGGTCGGCCACGAGCTGCCGCGCACGGCGTGGGACGTCGCCGTCCCGGCCATCCTCGAGCACGTCGCTCAGACGTTGACCAGGGCGTCGACCACCGAATAGAACATGCCGAGCCCGTCGTCGGACGGGCCGGTGAGCGCGTCGACCGCGTGCTCCGGGTGCGGCATCAGGCCGACGATCCGGCCGTTCTCGCTGCGGATGCCCGCGATGTCGTTGCGTGAGCCGTTCGGGTTGCCGTCGACATACCGGAAGACGACCCGGTTTTCGGCCTCCAGCTCGTCCAAAGTGGACTGATCGGCGACGTAACAGCCGTCGATGTTCTTCATCGGGACGATGATCTCGGCACCCTGCTCGTACCGGCCGGTCCACGCGGTCTCGGTGTTCTCGACGCGCAGCCACTGATCACGGCAGATGAAGTGCAGTCCCGCGTTGCGGACCATCGCGCCAGGCAGCAGCCCGGCCTCGCACAGGATCTGGAAGCCGTTGCAGATGCCGAGCACCGGCAGCCCTTGGCGCGCGGCTTCGATCACCGAAGTCATGACCGGCGCGAACCGGGCGATGACGCCGGCGCGCAGGTAGTCGCCATAGGAGAAGCCGCCGGGGATGATCACCGCGTCGACACCCTTGAGGTCTTCGTCGGCGTGCCAGAGGCTCACGGCCTCCGCGTCGGCGTAGCGCACCGCGCGTGCGGCGTCGCCGTCGTCGAGGCTGCCGGGAAAAGTGATGACGCCGATGCGCGCGGTCACGCGTCGACCCGGCGGACGGTCCACTGCTCGATGACCGGGTTGGCGAGGAAGCCCTCGGCGATCTTGGCCAGCGTCTCGTCGTCGACGGTGTCGTCGACCTCGAGCTCGAAGTGCTTGCCCTGGCGGACCGCGGTGACGCCGTGGAAGCCGAGGCGCGGGAGTGCCCCGGCTACCGCTTGCCCCTGCGGGTCCAAGATCTCCGGCTTGGGCATCACATCCACGACAACACGCATGTTGATGAACATACAGCGGCGCGAAGCGCCTCCGTTGAGGGTGGCGGTGGGCGACGGGTCAGGGCACTACTTGGACTATGTCTCCCGGCTGGAGGGTGTTGAAGAAGGTCACAGCAGCGGGCTTGGACAAGTGCACACAACCGTGCGACTTGACCTTCAGGCTGCCCTGGTGGAACGCGATGCCGTTGGTGGTGAAGAAGACCGAATACGGCATCGGGCCGTTGAACTGCTTGCTGTAATGGTCGATGTCCTTCCACTGGACATGGAAGGTGCCCGTCGGCGTCGCGTAGCCCTTACGGCCGGTCGTGACCGGGACCCCGCCGTAGGTGACCTTGCCGTTGTCCATCAGCCACGCGGTGTTCGTGTGCAGCTGTAAGCAGGCTTTGGCTTGCGCCGAACACGGTGCGCCCGCCGCCTGCGCGGGTGTCGCGATGAGAGCTGTCGTGGCCGCCATGCCTGCCACGAGTGTTGCCGCTGTCCTCCACTTCATGACTTGCCTCCCGTTTGGGTGTGTAATCAGGGTGCCCCGGAGCGTCACTTTTCAATCGGGGCGATGTGTGGTTTATTGACACAGCGCCAACTAGCTGGAGGCCAACGTGGAGTCCTTCGATTACGTCATCGTCGGTGCGGGCAGCGCGGGCTGCGTGCTGGCGAACCGCCTCAGCGAGGACCCGGCGGCGAAGGTGCTGCTCCTCGAGGCGGGCGGCGAGGACACCGCGGACGAGATCCACATCCCGGCGGCCTTCGCGGCGCTGTTCAAGACCCAGTGGGACTGGAACTACGAGACGGTCGAGCAGAAACACACCGGCAAGACCGCGTACTGGCCGCGCGGCAAGATGCTCGGCGGCTGCTCCTCGATCAACGCGATGATCTACATCCGAGGCAACCGCGCGGACTACGACAACTGGCGCGACTCACACGGCTGCGACGGCTGGGGCTTCGACGACGTCCTTCCGTATTTCAAGCGCGCAGAAGGAAACCAGCGGCTCGGCGGCGAACTGCACGGCACCGACGGGCCGTTGCACGTCGAGGACCGGCGCTTCACGCATGAGCTTTCCTCCGCGTGGGTCGATTCGGCGGTGGCGTGGGGCTTGAAGCGGACGGACGACTTCAACGGCGCTTCGCAGGAAGGCGCCGGGCAATACCAGGTGACCTGCAAGAAGGGACAGCGCTGGTCGACGGCCGACGCGTATCTCCGTCCCGCGCTCGAACGCCCCAACCTGACCGTGCGCACCAACGCCCAGACGACCAGGGTGTTGCTCGAGGGGACGCGCGCGGTCGGCGTTTCGTATCTGTCGGGCGGGGTTTCGGTCGACGTCCGCGCGTCGACCGAGGTCGTGCTGTGCGGTGGCGCGATCAACTCACCGCAGCTGCTGATGCTGTCCGGTATCGGCCCGTCCGAGCACCTGCGCGAGCAGGGCATCGACGTCGTCGTCGGCCTGCCCGGTGTCGGCGAGAACCTGCACGACCACCCGGCCTGCGGGATCATCTGGTCCACAAAGGACACCACGGACATCGTCGATTCGGCGACCCCGGCCGGGATGATCCGCTACAAGCTGACCAAGCGCGGGCCGTTGTCGTCCAACATCGGCGAGGCGGGCGCGTTCTACTCCACGCTTTCGGCGTCGGCTCCGCCGAACATGCAGATCCACGTGGCCCCGACTTTGTTCTACGACAACGGTTTCCGCGAGCCGACCACCCCTGGCTTCACCTCCGCGGCGACGCTGGTCGACGTCGCGAGCCGCGGCCGTCTCCGCTTGAAGTCCGCGAACCCGTTGTGGCGCCCCTTGCTGGACCCGGCCTACTACGCCGAGCCGGCCGACTTCGAGGCGATGCTCCAGGGCCTGCGCGACCTGATCGAGATCGGCAAGTCCGGCCCGCTGGCCCGGTACCTGGACAAGCCGTTCCTGCCGGACCGCCACGACCTCGCCGACGACGAGCTCGCCGAGCACACCCGCGAGAACACGCAGACCCTCTATCACCCGGTCGGCACCTGCGCGATGGGCACCGGCGAGAACGCTGTCGTGGACCCGTCCTTGCGTGTCCGCGGTGTCGAAGGCCTGCGCGTCGCGGACGCCTCAGTGATGCCCGTTGTCCCGCGTGGCAACACCAACGCACCCACGATCATGGTCGCCGAGAAGGCCGCCGACCTCATTCGCGGGTAGGGCTCGTGAGCGTTGCGGGCGGTTCTAACCCTG